>URTP01000168.1 GCA_900550835.1 uncultured Collinsella sp.
CGGGCGCGCCGGCGCCGGATGCGCTCGCGGGCGCGGCACCGTCAGCGGCCACGGCTTCAACAGCAGCGGCCTGACGCCCTGCGCGATCCCACACGCCCGAGCGGCCGCCCTCCTTGTGCAGCAGGCGCACGTCGACGATCTCCATACCGCGGTCGACCGCCTTGCACATGTCATAGATCGTGAGGCACGCGGCACTCGCGCCGGTCAGGGCCTCCATCTCAATACCCGTCTTGCCCGTCACGCCCGCCGTGACCAACACATGAAAGCCAACCTGCCCGTCCGCGCGCGGCGGCGCCCAGCCCTCGGGCACGTCCTCGGCAGGCGTCCCCGCCGGCGCGATAGGCTCGATATCGCACTTACTCTTGGTAATGAGCAACGGATGGCACATGGGGATGATGTCACTCGTACGTTTGATGGCCATGATGCCCGCAACGCGTGCGCAAGCGAGCACGTCGCCCTTTTTAGCGCCATCCTGCAGCACCATGGCCTGCGTCTCGGGGTGCATAAGAATCGTGCCCTCGGCGATGGCAATGCGATGGGTCTCGGCCTTGTCGGACACGTCGACCATGCGCACCTCGCCCTTGGCATCCACGTGCGTCAGCTCGTCGCGGCGGGCGTCGCGGGCGGGCTCGGCAGCAGTGCCGGCGGGCGGCTTTACCGCCGCGGACCCAGCGGTGTTGCTGGCAGCAGCCGTGGCTTTATGGGCAGACATCGCGGCCCTGCGAGCGGCCTTGGTGGCATCGGCGTACCTGCTCTTGGCCATATGATCATCCTCCGATTTGGGACATAAATCGTTGCGTGCCCTCAATTATCGCGTGTTCCTGCGGTTTGTGGGCCACGGCATCGCGCCAAATCGAAAGTACCTGCATATCATCACCACGGCGCAACGCCTCGCGCACCGAATACTCGGCATCACTGAACAGGCACGGACGCACGTTACCGTCGGCCGTCAGGCGCAGACGGTTGCAATTCGCGCAAAAATGGTTGGACATGGCGCTGATGAAGCCGACCGTTCCCGCCGCGCCCGGAAAGTGCCAATAGCGCGCAGGGCCCGCGCCGGCAGGAGCGTCGTTGATGTCGAGCGGCTCGAGTTCGCCCAGTCCCGTCGCGGCGGCCCCGACATTGATGCGCGCCCGCAGCTCGTCGCTCGGCACGGTGTCACTCGCGTCCCACAGCTCGGGATTGAGCGCGGGCGCATGCGGGTCCACAGCGCAATGCGAGCTCGTGCGCTCGTCGCCAATGGGCATGTATTCGATAAAGCGCAGGTGGATGGGGCGGTCAAGCGTGAGCCGCGCGAGGGCCGCCACATTCTGGTTGAGCCGGCGCACCACAACGCAGTTGACCTTAACGGGCTCAAAGCCCCAAGCCAGCGCCGCGTCGATACCGGCCATGGTCTGATCGAGTCGACCCAGGCGCGTGATCTTTCCAAAGAGCGTAGGGTCGAGCGTGTCGAGCGAGATGTTGACGCGGTTAAGCCCCGCGTCTTTGAGCTGCGGCGCCAGCTTGGGCAGCAAGGCGCCGTTGGTGGTGAGCGAGATGTCCTCGATCTGCGGAATCGCGCGGATGTCGCGAATGAGCGGGATGATACGGCGGCTGACCAGCGGCTCGCCGCCCGTCAGGCGCACGCGGCGAATGCCCTCCCCCGCCACCAAGCGCACAAAGCGGGCAATCTCCTCGGCGCTGAGAAGCTCATCGTGTGCGCGGGGTGCCACGCCATCGGCCGGCATGCAGTAAATGCAACGGAAATTGCACTTGTCGGTAACGGCAATGCGCAGGTAGTTGATATCGCGGCCAAAGCCGTCATGTTGCACGTGCCCGTCCACGCAGCCCTCCCCTCACGCGGCGTTTTATTCTTCGGAAAACATAATACCCCACGGGAGAATCATGCCGACACCCGTACGACAGGACAAGTCGCTTCGAGCAAAACGGACTTTCCAAGCCCATCCTCAACACAGACCATCACAACATTCGATGCCTTTCCCGATTTTGGCAAAAAACGTCGAATGTTGTGATGGTTTGCCTGCCCACGGCACCCCGCAGAAGGGCCAAAGCGCCCCTAAAGGCCGCCGTCCCAGTGCCGAATCACGAATTCTCGCAGGTCGTTCTGCCGCTTTTGGAACGCTTCGCTTCGGTCGCACTTAAGGCCTATCGCAAGCGCGATGGCGTTCATCGCCCGGTGCAATTGCAGCTGATGGGCAAACTGAGTCCCGGTGAGGACGATCATCCTAAAGCCCAGCGCGCTCAGCACAGTCATACGCTCCGCATCCGACGCGCTGCGCTGTTTATCAAGATGGTCCGAGCCGTTGTATTCAATTCCCGTACCGCTCGCAGGCGCATATACGTCAATCTCGAAATACCCGGCCTTAGCGAGATACTTGAACTCGTTGGGAACATCGACCCGATGGTTGAGCTCGATCTTGGTGTATCCCAGCCCTCCCTGGGAACGTTTTGCTACGACCATGATTGCGGTGGCCGTCTCCATGGGCGACCGCGCGCCATCGTACACGCGCCTGAGCACGGCGGCCGCGCGTACAGCCCCCTGGCGAGATCGATTCTCATTGCAATAGGCAATCAAGTCGGCAACGGTATACCTCTGCCCCATCTCGACATAATCGTCCGTCGACAGATGATTCAAATGGTATCGGGCGCAGATTTCATAGCCATATTCCAGCTGCTCGGGCTCGCTCATCCACGAACCCGCTTGGACAAAGCACATGACCTCATCAACCACCAGAAGGCCCTCTGCCACCTCGATAAGATGGCCTGGAGGTACCGGCGCTCCAAACACGTGGCACCTAAATCCAGCCGACGTCGAGCGCTCAAAATCGAAGTTGACGAGCGTATCGATACGATCGAGCTCTTCTCGTGGAATACCAAGCGAAACCAGATAGTCGGTAACGATCCCAACTGCCGTTGAAGCCCTCAGCCCCTTGGCATCGAGTCCCAATTTGGGCAGGCTCGCGGTCGGCTCCGCCTCGTTAGCAAGCGAGTCCTCATCGTATAGGCTGCTTGCTCGCGAGAGCGGCTCGGACGGGCGCGCCACGTCGTGGTACAGCCAGGCAGTCTTATGGGACAGGACAATCGGCAGGTCCATGAGCCCTCCAATGGAGTCGGATAACCAACCTTATTCCCCTGCCCACGGGTCCGCACACCTTCGCGCGCAAGAAAGCGATTCCACTCGATCGAGTGGTAGAAAAACCATCACAACATTCGATGCTTTTCCCGATTTTGGCAAAAAACGTCGAATGTTGTGATGGTTTGAGGCGAGGTGAGGGGCGCGAAGGGGTCGAAGCATCGTGCCCGAACGGGTTAATCCAACTCTTTTAAGCCATGCGCCAGCTGCCAGTACTCGCCGTGCTGGGCGAGCAGTTCCTCGTGCGTGCCGCGCTCGATGATGCGGCCGTGTTCGAGGACCATGATGGCATCGGCGTCGCGGACGGTGGACAGGCGGTGCGCGATCATAAACGTGGTACGTCCGCGCATGATGCGGTCCATACCGCGCTCGATGAGCTTTTCGGTGCGCGTGTCGATAGAGCTCGTGGCCTCGTCCAAGATGAGCACCGGCGGGTCGGCGACGGCCACGCGCGCGATGGCGAGCAGCTGGCGCTGGCCCTGCGACAGGT
>URTP01000169.1 GCA_900550835.1 uncultured Collinsella sp.
CCACGCGAGCCTGAACGCCCTCGCGCACGCGGGTCTTGCCGCCGCGCTTGGGACGGCTCGGACGCTCGCCGTCGCCGCGACGCTCATCGCGACCGCGGTTGGAACGACCGGCAACATCGCCGTAATCGTCGCCGTTGCGCTTGCCGTCGCGACGTGC
Source organism: uncultured Collinsella sp. (assembly GCA_900550835.1). Classification (GTDB taxonomy): domain Bacteria; phylum Actinomycetota; class Coriobacteriia; order Coriobacteriales; family Coriobacteriaceae; genus Collinsella. The sequence goes on from URTP01000169.1 coordinate 158, forward strand.
CTGCTCGAGCTTCTTCTTGCTTTTGGACTTGCCGCGCTTGGTCTTCTTCTTCACCTTAAAGGCCGCAGGGTCGCGCTCGGGATCAACCGCGGGCGGGTTGGGACCCACATGCAGGTCGCCGGCCTCGTAGATGTCGGCGGTCTTGTCCATGAGCTTCTCGATCTCATAGAACTCATCGACGTCCTGCTCGGTCACAAACGTGATGGCCCAGCCCAGCTCACCGGCACGGCCCGTGCGGCCGATGCGGTGGATGTAATCGGTCGGCTCAGCCGGCACGTCAAAGTTCACGACATAGCGCACGTCGCTGATGTCGATGCCGCGAGCGAGAACGTCGGTTGCCACCAGCACGTCGACGGTACCGTCGCGGAAGGCCGAGAGCGCGCGCTCGCGCTGGGCCTGGCTACGGTTGCCGTGAATCGCGGCGGCCTTGATGCCCTTACGCTCCAGACGACGGCAGCAGCTGTCGGCGCGGTGCTTGGTACGCATAAAGACGATGGTGCGCTCCGGACCCTCCTTCTTGAGGAACTCGGGCAGCAGGTTGTTCTTGGCCTCGATGGACACCGGGAACACAAACTGGTCGACGGTGTCGGCGGTCGACGTGGCAGGCGCGATCTCCACGCGGGCCGGATCGCTCACCAGGTCGGTGATCTCGCCCACGGCCTCCTCGTCGAGGGTCGCCGAGAATAGCAGCGTCTGGCGCTCGACCGGCGTCTCGCGCACAATACGGCGAACGGCGGGCAAAAAGCCCATGTCGAGCATGCGGTCGGCCTCGTCGAGCACCAGCACCTTGACCTCGTTCAGGTGGCAAGCGCCCTGCTCAATCAGATCGACCAGACGGCCCGGCGTGGCGACAAGGATGTCGCAGCCGTACTTGAGGGCCGCGGTCTGGGGCTTGTAGCTCACGCCGCCCACGACGGTCACGGCGACATGGCCGGTGACGTCGGCAATCTTGCCGGCGACCTCGTCGATCTGCTGTGCGAGCTCGCGCGTGGGGGTGATGACGAGCATCACGGGACCGCGGCCGTTGCCCTCGGGCTTTTTAGCACCGCGACGACGGTTGCGGCCGCCGCGCTCGCGTACGGGTTTGGGAGGAGCGATGTGCTCCAGGTTGTTCATGGTCGGCAGCAAAAAGGCAGCCGTCTTGCCGGTGCCGGTCTGAGCGGCGGCAAGCAGGTCGCGACCCTCGAGCACCACGGGAATCGAACCGGCCTGCACGGGCGTGGGCGCCGTGTAACCCAGGTTCTCGATGGCACGAAGCATCTCGTCGGAAAGGCCCAGCTCGTCAAAGGCGGGCAGGCTCTCGGTAGCGGACTCAACGGCCTCGGCGGCATTGGCCTCGTCGGCCGCGTCGAAGGCAGCCTGAGTCATGGCCTCGCGGGTCTCGTCCAGAATCTCGGCGTCGGTGACGTCGGATACAGAATTACGCATATGTTGTTGTTCCTTATCTGCACGCGCAATGGACACGGCATGCGGCCGCGCGGGCGTGCTTGGTAGTGCGCTAATACATACAAAACAGGTGCGCACAGAGAGGACGTTGCTCAGCACGCTGGCGATCGCTTTGGCAGCCCTATCACGCGCCGTCCAGACGCAGCAGCTCTAAGCGATGGAGCAGATTCGCCGCCGGTTAGTATACCCGCACTCCGTATGCCCCCACGTAAACCACAGATGACGAGGCGGACGGGGCGGACCTGGGCCAATTGTCTCAATCTGTAACAGATACTCAGCAAAAACCGGTCCAGCTGTTATAGATCGAGACAAACTCAAACCTCGCAAAACAAAATCTCGATCTATAACAATTAGAGGTCATTTTCCCTGCTAGATGTTACAGATTGAGATGTTTGGCAGGGACTGCCAACGATTGAGCAGCCGCCCTCATCTGTAATGAAAAGTCATACATTCCAACTATTACTAGACACCCCCAGGGGGTATGGGTGTATAGTATCGGTTGGTTAACAATTCCAACACTAAACTACAGAAAGGAGAAGCCATGGCTCAAGATAAATTCGATGTGGGTGGCATGACGTGCGCCGCCTGCCAGGCGCACGTAGACCGCGCCGTGAGCAAGCTCGACGGCGTCGAGAGCGTCGCGGTCAATCTGCTCGCCGGCTCTATGCTGGTGGACTACGACCCTGCGCAGGTCTCCCCCGACGATATCTGCACCGCCGTCGACCGCGCTGGCTACTCGGCCTCACCCGTCAGCACGGGCACCGACGCCGCCCAAAGCGGCAGTACGCAAGCCAGGTCCGGCGCCGCCCATATGGAGTCGCCGACCAAAAAGTTGGAGGCCGCCGCCTCTGCCATGCGCACCCGCCTCATCGTCTCAATCGTCTTCCTCATCCCGCTGTTCTACATAGGCATGGGGCACATGCTCGGTTGGCCACTGCCCGGCGTCTTCACCGACCACACCCACAGCATGACGCTCGCCCTCACCGAGCTCGTCTTGCTCATCCCCATCGTCTACGTCAACGACGCGTACTTTATCAACGGCTTCAAGTCGCTCGTGCACGGCGCGCCCACCATGGACGCCCTCATCGCCGTCGGCGCCACCGCTTCCATTGCCTGGTCGCTCTACGCCATGTTCATCATGGCCGACCAGCTAGCCGCAGGTCAGGTGCACGAGGCCATGATGACGGGCATGGACAACCTCTATTTTGAGAGCGCGGGCACGATTCTGTCGCTCGTCACCGTGGGCAAATACCTCGAGACGCGCAGCAAGTCCAAGACCGGCGGCGCCATCGAGGCGCTCATCGACTTGGCGCCCAAGACCGCGACCGTCGTTGCCGATGACAGCACCGAGACCACGGTGGACGTCGACAGTATCCTTCCCGGCCAGGTCCTGCGCGTGCGCCCCGGCGAGTCTATCCCCGTCGACGGCGTGGTACTCGAGGGCGCGTCGGCCGTGGACGAGAGTGCGCTCACCGGCGAGTCCATCCCCGTGGAAAAGACCGCCGGCGACACCGTCAACGCCGCCACCGTCAACCGCACCGGTTCGTTTACCTTCCGTGCCACACGCGTGGGCGCCGACACGTCGCTTGCCAAAATCATCCAGCTCGTCGAGGACGCCAACGCCACCAAGGCGCCCATCGCCCGCCTGGCCGACAAGGTCGCCGGCGTGTTTGTGCCCGTGGTGCTCGTGATCTCGGCCGTGACCTTTGCGGTATGGATGGCGCTGACCGGCAGCATAAACGAGGCGCTCACCTCCGCCGTGGCCGTGTTGGTGATCAGCTGCCCGTGCGCACTCGGCCTGGCCACGCCCGTCGCCATTATGGTGGGCACCGGCAAGGGCGCCGAGATGGGCATTCTGTTTAAGAGCGCCGAGGCGCTGGAGAATCTGCGCAACGTGGGCACCGTGGTGCTCGATAAGACCGGCACCGTCACCCGCGGCAAGCCGGCCGTGACCGACATTGTGGTTGCCGTGCGCGCCGACGGCTCGCCCGC
>URTP01000170.1 GCA_900550835.1 uncultured Collinsella sp.
AGCGCCGGCGCGCAGCAGTTGCGCATAGGCGGCAAAGTAGTAGACAACCTGCGGCACCAGGCGGCCGACGTTGATGGAGTTGGCACTCGAAAGCACAGTGCCGGCGGCTTCCAGGCGCTCGGCAAGCTCCTTATCGGCAAAGATGCGCTTGACGGCACTCTGGGCATCGTCGAAGTTGCCGCGGATGCCGCAGACGGCGACGTTATCGCCCTCCTGCGTGGACATCTGCAGATTCTGCACGCGGCTGACTTTGCCTTCGGGATAAAAGACGGTGATGCCCGTGCCCGGGGCGTCGGCAAAGCCGGCGAGTGCTGCCTTGCCCGTGTCGCCCGACGTGGCGGTGACGATCATGATGCGCTCGGCGCCGCCGTCCTTGGCGGAAGTGCGGGCCGTCAGACGGGGGAGCATCTGCAGGGCGACGTCCTTGAAGGCGCTTGTGGGGCCGCCAAAGAGCTCCATCACATAGGTCTGAGGGACGTCAGCGCCCGGTGCGGCGTCGAGTTTGACGAGCGGCGTGACCTCTTCGCTCGCGAACGTGCCGCGGTATGCCTCATTCACACAGGCCGATATTTCTTCGGTCGTGTAATCATTCAGTAACATTCCCAACACATCTTGAGCGATTTCAAAGTACGATTTATCTGCAAGCGAGCTGATATCGACCTGCTGGGTGCCGAGCTCGTCCGAGACAAACAAACCCCCGTCGGGAGCGATGCCGGTACGGATTGCCACCTTACTTGAGCACGATAAAGTGCGTCCTCGTGTACTATGATAAGTTCCCATATAACACTGCTCCTCGGATGCCTTGGTCCCAATCGGTGAAACCATGGTATCAGAGCGCGCAAAATAGGTTCGCAGAGGCTTTTTAGAAAGGTAACCTCCAGCCCATGATTAAGATTGCCAAGTTTGGCGGCTCGTCGGTCGCCGACGCCGAACACTTTAAGAAGATCAAGGCCATTGTCGATGCCGACCCGGCCCGCCGTTTTGTGGTGGTTTCTGCCTGCGGTCGCCGTTTTAAGGGCGACACCAAGGTGACCGATCTGCTCTACTTGGTCAACGCGCACGTCAAGTACCACGTGTCGTGCGAGGAGCTGCTCGAGGACATCGGCCAGCGCTATTTTGATATCGCTGACGAGCTGGGGCTCACCTATCCCATCCGCGAAGAGTTTGCGGCCTTTGCCGAGCGTGCTCGCTCCGGTGGCTACTCTACTGAGGAGCTCGTAAGCCGCGGCGAGTACTTTACCGCTCGCCTGATGGCCGAGTCCCTGGGCCTGCCGTTCCTGGATGCCGCGACGGTCGTGGCGTTCCATCACGACGGTACGCTCAGCATGAATCGCACCTCCGAGCTGGTGCAGGAGTACGGTCAGCAGGGCGGCTTTGTTATGCCCGGTTTCTACGGCGCGACGCGTGAGGGCCAGATCAAGCTGCTCGATCGTGGCGGCGGCGATATCTCGGGCTCGATTCTGGCCAAGTGCCTGGGCGCCGACCTGTACGAGAACTGGACCGACGTCTCGGGCTTCTATTCTGCCGACCCGCGTATTGTTCCCGAGGCTCAGCCCATTGCGCGCGTTACTTACGAGGAGCTGCGCGAGCTTTCGTACATGGGCGCAAGCGTCCTGCACGAGGAGGCCGTGTTCCCCGTGCGCGAGGCGGGCATTCCGCTGGTCATCAAGAACACCAATGCGCCGCAGGACCCCGGCACCATCATTAGCGAGACGGCTGATGAAGGCGAGGCAGAGCCCATCATTACCGGCGTGACCGGCAAGCGCGGTTTTGTCGCCATCAACGTGGCCCGCGACCGCACCAAGCCCCGCGTTGGCTTTATGCGCCGTGCGCTTTCGGTCTTCGAGCGCTATGACGTTTCCGTCGAGCATATGCCCACCGGCGTCGACCGCTTTGGCGCCGTGGTGCAGGAGCAGGATGTGCACGATTCGCTGTACTCACTCGTGGGCGACATCCAGCAGGAGGTCGAGCCGCTCGAGATCGAGGTCGTTGAGGGTCTGGCGCTTATCGCGACCGTCGGTCGTAACCTGCGCGGCCGTGCAGGTATCTCGGGCCATCTGTTTGGCATGCTCGGCCAGGCTGGCGTGAGCGTGCGTATGATTTCGCAGAGCTGCGACGAGATCAACATCATTATCGGTGTCGAGGAGAAGGACTTTGACCTGGCGATTCGGACCATTTACCGTGCCTTCTCCGACGAAAATGGCATTGTGAAGGTCTCCGACCTGGAGGCTTCCGCGCCGGTTGATCCCGCTCTGGCCGCGCTCAAAAAGTAGCGACTGCTCGGTAGATTTTTGGGTCATGTCAAAAAATCTACGGCGGGGCGTTTCGTTTCGGTTTCGTTTCGACGGGGCGGGTTTCGTGCCTGCCCCGTTCTTGTATACACTGGCAACAATAATCGGCCTGCTTGGCGTGCGGGCGATAGCCACAACCTTTAAAGGGGGAAGCATGAAACAGTACACGGTTGCTATTTTGGGCGCGACGGGAGCCGTGGGCACCCAGATGCTCGAGTGCCTGAACGAGCAGGAGTTCCCGGTCGGCAAGCTCAAGCTGCTGGCGAGCGCACGCTCTGCGGGCAAGACCGTCGAGTTCCGCGGCGAGCAGGCTGTGATTGAGGAGGCTTGCCCCGAGGCTTTTGAGGGCTGCGACATCGTGCTCGGCGCTGCCGGCGACGATATCGCCAAGGAGCTGCTGCCCGAGGCCGTCAAGCGCGGCGCCGTCGTGGTCGACAACAGCCATGCCTTCCGTATGGATCCCGAGGTACCGCTGGTCGTGCCCGAGATTAATGCCGACGACATCAAGTGGCATCACGGTCTTATCGCCAATCCCAACTGCGCGACCATTATCGGCCTGGTTCCCACGTGGCCGCTGCATCAGCTCGCTGGCGTGAAGCGCATGATCGTCTCGACGTACCAGGCGGCTTCGGGCGCTGGTGCCCCCGGCATGGCCGAGCTTGAGGCCCAGCTGGCCGCCCTGGGCCGTGGCGAAGAGATTCCCGAGCCGCGCGCGTTTGCCGCCCAGCTGGCGAGCAACCTGATTCCGCAGATTGGCGGCGTCAAGGAAGAGGGCTTTACCTCCGAGGAGATGAAGCTGCAAAACGAGGGCCGCAAGATCATGCACCTGCCCGAGCTGCGCGTGAACTGCACCTGCGTGCGCGTGCCCGTGCTGCGCTCGCACTCCGAGAGCATTACGCTCGAGTTTGAGCGCGACATCACGGTGGAAGAGGCCCGTGCTGCGCTGGCTGCCGCTCCGGGCGTCAAGCTGGTTGACGACATGAGTGCCGAGGATGCGCACGATCGCTTCCCCATGCCGATGGACACCTCCGACCAGGATCTGATTTGGGTCGGTCGCGTACGCCGCGACATCTCGAACCCCGAGGCCGCACGTGGCATTACCTTCTGGTGCTGCGGCGACCAAATCCGTAAGGGCGCGGCAACCAACGCCGTCCAGATCGCTAAGCTGCTCTGCGAGTAGCGGTGGACCTGTCCGGCGGGGGCCGGGCTTGGTTTTCAGAACGTCCTCGACCATGTGTGGCGCCTTGTCCTGCTCCTTCGGAGCTGCGGACAGGGCGCCACACTGGTCTGCGGAAT
>URTP01000171.1 GCA_900550835.1 uncultured Collinsella sp.
CGCCGCCGTCAACAACGGCGAGCTCGCCTTTGTGGTGCCAGCGGACGAGTGCCTGTGCGGCACGGCGACGCTCATCGAGCAGCTGGCCCAGACCAAGGGCATCCCGGTCACGCGCGTAGACATTCCCGCGCAGCTTAAGGGCGCGCTGTTCCTGGTGAGCGACGAGCACGGCGTGGTCCCCGCTGCCGAGACGGGCACCGCCGAGGCTGACGCCGCGACGGTCGCCTTCTTCGCCGACGGCTACGAAAAGCTTCGCGCCCGCCGCTAAATGATTATTTTGGGACGGGGATTAAAGAATCATTTTGGTCCCCGCCACCGCTGCGAGTGCGAGGCGGACAAAACGCCCCCGCTCGCGAACAGTTCTGTCATCTTGGCACCGCGCGCGGTGCACACCTGCAGTTTCGCAGCCATAATGGTGGCAAGACAACCAAGAGGGGAGCGGAATTCATGGCGCTAATCTATATCGTTGAGGACGACGAGCCCATTCGTCGTGAGCTTGCCGACATCCTTGCCCGTGCCGGTTTTGAGGTCGAGGCCTGCGAATCGTTCGAGCATGTCTCGCGTGACATCCTGGCCGCTGCACCCGACTTGGTACTGCTCGACCTGACGCTTCCCGTCAAAGACGGCCAGCATATCTGCCACGAAGTCCGCCGCGAATCCGAGGTTCCCATCATCGTCCTCACGTCGCGCACGACCGAGATCGACGAGGTCATGGCCATGACGCTCGGCGCGGACGACTTCGTTCCCAAGCCCTATAGCGCGCGCGTGCTCGTGGCGCGCATCAATGCCTTGCTGCGTCGCACCGCGGCGGCGGGCGAGCGCAGCACGCTCGTCCACAAGGGGCTGGAGCTCGACCTCGCCCGTTCTATGGTCACCAACACGGCGACCGGCGACAGCACCGAGCTCACCAAAAACGAGCTGCGTATCCTCTCGCTGCTCCTGAGCCGCGCGGGCAAGATCGTCTCGCGCTCGGCCATCATGCAGGACCTGTGGGACTCCGACGCCTTCGTGGACGACAATACGCTCACCGTCAACATCAACCGCCTGCGCACCACGCTCGAAAAAATCGGCATCAAGGGGTATTTGACCACGCATCGCGGCCAAGGCTATTCGGTCTAGGGGCCGGCTATGTCGTTTGGCAAGTTCTTTAAAGATGCACTGCTTCCCGTCGCCGTGTGGACGTGCGGCGTGCTGCTGAGCTGCTTTGTGCTGACGGTCGCCGGCGCACCCGTTTCTATCGTGGTCGTGGCGGTCGGCGTATCCTTTATCTTTGGCATGCTCGGCATCGTGATCGAGTACGCGCGCCGTCGTCGATTTTTGCACCAGCTGGAGCGCGCGGCCGAGGAGCTGGAAAGCCCTGCGTGGGTGCAGGAGATGGTGCAGTGTCCGACCTATGCCGAGGGCGAGCTCGAATACGAAGTCCTGCGCCGCGTGGGCAAGGCGGCTTGCGATGAGGTAGCGGAAGGGCGACGTCAAACCGACGACTATCGCGACTATATCGAAAGCTGGGTCCACGAGGCCAAGTTGCCCCTGGCGGCGGCCCATCTGATTCTTGAAAACCTAGACGGCAGCGAAGACGACCTGTCGCGTGTGGATGACCTGGGTCGCGAGCTGGCTCGCGTTGAGCGCTATATCGACCAGGCACTGTACTATGCGCGCTCGGAAGTCGTGGAGCGCGATTACCTGATTCGCCGCTGGGATCTCAAGACCTTGGTGACGGGTGCGATTAAGGCCAACGCGCGCGAACTCATTGCAGCGCACGTGGCTCCGGTGTGCGAAAACCTCGACTTCGAGGTCTTTACCGACGAGAAGTGGCTGGAGTTCATCTTAGGTCAGCTCATCCAGAACAGCATTAAATATGCGCGCGAGGACGGCGCGAAGATCGTGTTTTCGGGCGCGTTGCTGGATGAGGGCCTGGCGAGTGAGCGCATTGAGCTTACCGTTGCCGACAACGGTTGTGGCGTGAGCGCGGCCGACCTGCCGCGCGTGTTCGAGAAGGGCTTTACCGGCGACAACGGCCGCACCACCAAGCGCGCAACGGGCATCGGCCTCTACCTGGTGGCGCGCCTATGCTCCAAGATGGGCATCGACGTCACGGCGGCATCCGACTCCGGCGAAGGCTTTGTCGTAACGTTCGCGTTTTCAACGAATAAGTTCCAATATTTCGAGTAACGCATGCGGCAGACGTCCGCCCAAACAAAACGTGCCACCCCAAACGGGGCGGCACGCCATCTTTTATCAGCCAACTCGCTGAAGTAAGGCTGCGAAGGCCGCGGGGCCGGGAGGGGTTTCCTAAGGGCACATCCCGCAGCCGCAACGCGGCGAGGACGTGCCCGTGGAAACCCCGCAGGCCCCGCGGCCGGTGGGAGCAACGCTACTTCACGACCAAAATGTCGCAGTCGGTGTTGCGCAGCAGGAACGTCGAAATCGAACCCAGTAGCGCATACTTGATCGAGGACAGGCCGCGGGCGCCGCAGAGCACCAGGTCGGGCTTGACCACGTCGAGCATCTCGTCCTTGAGCGTCTCGCGAATGCGGCCGGCGCGAATCATGACCTCGACCTCGGGAATATCGGGATTGGCCTTGGCCTCTTCGAGCTGCTTGGCGATGGAGTTCTTAAATGCCTCCTCTAGGCCGTTGACCAGATCGACCGGATAGGAACCGGCGCTCTCGAGTGCCGTGGAATCGATGACGTGGCCGATGATCAGCTTAGCGCCGTTGTTCGCGGCGACTTTGATGGCGCGTGCGAGCACAAAATCCTGCTGCTCAGTACCGTCGAGTGAAACAAATACCTTGGTGTAGCCCTCGTTCATGGTTTCCTCCTTGGTCTATCGCACGGGCGCGGGGCTCGTGCGTCGGGCGGGCGCGGGTGCGTTGACCGCCGGACACTTTATCTTGTTGCAGTTATACCCAAGGATTTCGGTTTAACTGCTCGCAATTCTGTGAACGGGCGAGTTTTTTGGTAAGGGTAGGCGCGGTCGCACCGCCAACGGTTGATAATGGGACATCGCCCGCATCGTCCGCAGAACATCTACCGGCGGGTGTCTAACGAGGGGGTCCCTTTGGATATTATCGAGCTTCTAAAATCTGCCTTCATGGGCCTGGTCGAGGGCATCACCGAATGGCTGCCCGTTTCGTCGACCGGTCACATGATCTTGGTGGACGAGTTCGTCAAGATGAACGTGAGCGAGACGTTCTGGAACATGTTCCTGGTCGTGATTCAGCTTGGCGCCATTTTGGCCGTCTGTGTGCTGTTCTTCCATGAGCTCAATCCGTTCTCGCCCAGCAAGGGCAAGGAGGGCCGTCACGACACCTGGGTGCTGTGGGGCAAGATTGTGCTCGGTTGCATTCCTGCGGCGGCGATCGGCCTGCCGCTCAACGACTGGATGGAGGAGCATTTCTACAATGCTCCCGTCGTGGCGCTGGCGCTCATTGTGTACGGCGTGCTGTTTATCGTGATCGAGAACTGGCGCGCGAGCAAGCGCGAGGAAATGGCCGTTGCCGGTTCGTTTGGTTCGCGTGCTGTGGTGTCGGGTGGACGTCCCGCCGGTGCGCACTTTGCGGCGCCCGCCACGGCTACCGC
>URTP01000172.1 GCA_900550835.1 uncultured Collinsella sp.
TCCGACCATATAGAAAATCGCAAAAACAAAACCGCAGGTAGATAGCCTGCCGTTTTTCAAAAAATGAAGGTATGGATGAGGGCCCCGACTTTAGCTCCGTAATCCGGCATAGTTTTGAAATGGCACCATATCCGTGACAGCTCTTGATCTCCCATGGACGGAGGAAAGCGGATCATTTTTGCCTTGCGAAGGCTGCCGCGTGATCCGTCTGCCACGAAATGGGCCCATCTACTATGTTTAGGCGGCAGCCCTCGACCACGGCAAGCAATGCGAAATGAAAACCGCAGGTAGAACGCCTGCGGTTTTTCATGAAACGCGGCTATGGTCAGGGGTATCGGGTCAAACGTAGTAGATGGGCCGATTTCGTGGTGGGCGCCGTCAGCCGATCTCCGTGGGCGGAAGAAAACGGATCATTTTGGTCTCGCGAGGTTTGCGGAGGCACTCGTGCAGGGCCGTCGCGAATAAAACTATGTCGGTTTACTACGATGAATTCGGCATTCCCGACCATGACTGCATTTTTCTAAATATTGCAAGCGTTCTACCTGCGGTTTTGGAAGCGCGCAATTTGCCGTGGTCGAAGGTGGTCGATTCATCGTAGTAAACCGACATAGTTTTGAAATGGCATTAAATCGGTGGCAGCCATTTTACTTTGCCGGGGTGGTCGGTTGTTGGGTAATTACCCTCGCAGGTAGGCGATGGCGATCTGCGTACGGTTGCGCAGGCCCATTTTGGCCAGGATCGAGCTGATGTGGTTGCGCACGGTGCCTTCGCCCATGTAGGCCGTGGCGGCAATCTCCTTGTTGTCGAGGCCGCGAGCGATGAGCTCGGCGACTTCGAACTCGCGGTCGGTCAGGCTGGCGAAGCCGGCGGGTCGGCGGGGCACGCCTACCTTGGCGCCCGTCCCATCAAAATCGATATCCTCGATCGCCCTGCCCTCGAGTACGCGTTTGCCGTCCATGACCTGCTCCAATGCTGGCGGAATGGCTGCGACATCGGTTTTGATTAGGTAGCCGCGGACACCCATTTTGAGCGCCGACACAATGTACTCGTCATCCGAGAACGTCGTCAGAAACACCACGCGCGCCGCAGGGTCGCACTCAAGGATTTCGCGTGCGGCCGAAAGGCCGTCGCGCTCCGGCATTTGGATGTCGAGCAGCGCGATATCGGGTGCGTGCTCGGCGTAGAGCGCGACCGCGTCGTCGCCGTTGGCGCCGGTGCCCACCACCTCGATCTGCTGCTGGGCGCCCAGGATAATCTTGAGCGAATCGACCACCAAGCGATCGTCGTCGACAACTATGAGCCTCATCGGGTCTCATCTCCTTGCTGTTTGGGAATGGTGGCAAACACGCGCCAGCCGGGGGAGCCGGCGCGCGGGCCGGCGGTGAAGGTGCCACCAAGCGCCTCGACGCGCTCGCGCATGGAGGCGAGCCCCATCCCCACCGCGGCGCCACGGCTGCTCGTCTGGGTTGCGCCTGTTCCATCGTCGGTAACAATGAGCTGGTAAAACGACGGATGCTCCATGCATCGTACGGTGACGGCCTGGGCGCGAGCGTGGCGCATGGTGTTGGAAAGCGCCTCGCGCAGGACCGCCGCAAAGCAGTTGGCGACGTTGGCGGGCGCATGCTCGGCCAAAACCTCAAGTTCAATCTGCGGGCCGGCGTTTGAGCGCGCGCCTTCGACAATGCGTCCGAGCTGCACGGAGAGGTCGGCGGCGTTGTCGTTGAGCGCGTGGACGCTGGCGCGCACGAGCTGGAGCGCCTCGTCAATCGTGCGTTTGACATCGGCGAAATCGGCGGCAACCCTGGGCTCGTCGGCGTGGACCACGCGCAGGGCCTCGGTCTGCAGTGAGGCGCGCGTGAGTTGGTGGCCGACGTTGTCGTGAATCTCGCGCGCGATGCGGGCGCGCTCGCCGAGTGTCGCAAGTTCGACTTCGTAGTCCTGGCGATCGGCAAGGTTGCGGTTGCGCGCCTCGAGCGCCAGGGCTCGTTCTTGCAGCTCATCGCGCGTGCGACGCATGCGCTCTTGCTCGCGCTCCAGCTGGGCGGTGCGTAGCGACAGTAGGGTGGCGGCAACCGAAAGGATGGCGGTTAGCAGGAGTGTTTGGGTGTCGAGGGCGCCGGTGCGAAGGTCCGCGGCAAGTGCCAGGGCAAAGGCAGCGCCAATGCCCAATGCGACGCAGGCGCGCTCGCGGCGGACGTGCCGCGCGATGTCATAGAAGGCAAGGGGTGCGAACGGCATAAATGGCGACACGAAGACGGCAGCGATGATGTAGGCGTAGCTCGCGGCCTCGCTCGCGCGATGGGCGCGGTTTCCCTGTGCGACCTCGGCCAGCGCGGCGATGACAACGCCAAGGCAAAACGCCGCGACCAAGCGAGCATCCACAGCAAGGCCCAGAGCGGCCGCAATACAGCACGCCAGCACGATCGATTTGTCGAATAGCCTGTTCATACGGGTATTGTACGCGATGCCGCGCACGGGGGAGGCGCCGCCCAGAGCAACCGTGACATTCCTCCCGCGCGGCAAAGTGTCGTCGATCGCTCGCGCGAGCGGGGGTTTCGCCTCCGCCCCTCGCACTCGTGACAAAGCTCACTGGTGCGCGCCGTCCGCTCCTGCGATGATGCAATCGTACCGGGCCGCAAGCAACAGAAGGGCCGCCTTATGACAGACATCGTCCACGTCGAAAACCTCGTCAAGCGCTATGACGATCTTATTGCGCTCGACCACTTTAACCTGCATATCGCCCCCGGCGAGATCTTTGGCCTGCTGGGCCCCAACGGCTCGGGCAAGACCACGTCCATCAACTGCATCCTGCAGCTGCTCGCTTACGACAAAGGCACCATTGAGCTGTTCGGCGAGCCCATGACGCCCACGCGTTACGACCTCAAACGCCGCATCGGCGTGGTGCCACAGCAGGTGGCGGTGTTTGACGAGCTTACGGTGCGCGAAAACATCGACTATTTCTGCAGTCTCTACGTCAACGACCGCAAGCGCCGCCGCGCGCTGGTGGACGAGGCGATCGACTTTGTCGGCCTGGGCGGCTTTACCAAGTTCCGCCCCGGCAAGCTCTCGGGCGGCCTGGCGCGTCGCCTCAACATCGCCTGCGGCATCGCGCACAAGCCCGAGCTGATCTTCTTTGACGAGCCCACGGTGGCGGTCGACCCGCAGAGCCGCAACGCCATCCTGGAGGGCATCTGCCGCCTGCGCGACGAAGGCGCCACGGTGGTGTATACCAGCCATTACATGGAGGAGGTCGAGCAGATCTGCAGCCGCATCATGATCATGGACGGTGGGCGCGTGCTGGCGCAGGGCACCAACGACGAGCTCAAGCGCATGATTCAGATGGGCGAGCGCGTGACTGTCGAGGTCGGCGCCGTCGAGCCCGCCACGGTCGAGCGACTGCGCGCTCTGGAGCACGTGCTTTCGGTTGAGCTGTCCGGCGGCGAGCTCATCTGCACCTGCGAGGCGAGCCCACACAATCTGGTCGACATCCTCGACACGCTGCGCGCCGCCGACGTGGCGCTCGGCCGCGTGTGGAGCGAGCC
>URTP01000173.1 GCA_900550835.1 uncultured Collinsella sp.
TCTACAAGTACCTGGGAATGACCGTCGGTCTGCTCCAGAACAACATGCCGCTCGAGCTCAAGCGTCCGGCCTACCAGGCAGACGTCACCTACGGCACCAACTCCGAGTTCGGTTTCGACTACCTGCGCGACAACATGGTCACCCGGCCCGAGCAGCGCGTACAGCGCGGCCACAACTACGCCATCGTCGACGAGGTCGACTCCATCCTGATCGATGAGGCTCGCACCCCGCTGATTATCTCGGGCGCCGGCACCAAGTCCGCCAGCACCTATAAGGACTTCGCGCGCGCCGTGCGCGGCCTGGAGCGCGGTGAGGACGTGTCGCACGACATGCTCACCGCCACCGAGGACGTCGAGCCCACGGGCGACTACGTCATGGACGAGGCCAAGCACACCATCGCCGCCACCGAGCGCGGCCTTAAGAAGATCGAGCGCCGCCTGGGCATCGATGACATCTATGCCGACCTCTCGGGCCAGCTGGTCAACCACCTGCAGCAGGCGCTGAAGGCCCAGTACATGTTCCACCGCGACAAGCAATACGTGGTCACCAACGGCGAGGTCAAAATCGTCGACGAGTTCACCGGCCGCATCATGGAAGGCCGCCGCTACTCCGAGGGCCTGCATCAGGCCATCGAGGCCAAAGAGGGCGTGCTCGTGCGCGAGGAGAACCAGACGCTGGCTACCATCACCCTGCAGAACTACTTCCGTCTGTATGACAAGCTCTCCGGCATGACCGGTACGGCACTCACCGAGGACGCCGAGTTCCGCGAGATCTACAAGCTGCCCGTCGAGGTCATCCCCTCCAACAAGCCCGTTCAGCGTGTCGACCACGAGGACCTGGTGTACCGCACCATCCAGGCCAAGTACAACGCCGTTGCCGACGACGTCGAGCGACGTCACGCCAAGGGCCAGCCGGTCCTGGTGGGCACCGTCTCCATCGAAAGCTCCGAGAAGCTGTCGGCCGCCCTTACCAAGCGCGGTATCGCGCACGAGGTCCTCAACGCTAAGCATCACGAGCGCGAGGCTCATATCGTTGCCCAGGCCGGACGCTACGGCGCCGTGACCATCGCTACTAACATGGCCGGTCGTGGTACCGACATCCTGCTGGGTGGCAATCCCGACGAGCTGGTGCGCGAGCGCCTTGAGTACGAGGGCCTGACCATGGAGGACGTGACGCCCGAGCAGCTCGAGCAGTTTAACGCTGAGGCCAAGGAGACCTGCAAGGCCGAACGCGAGCGCGTGCTTGCCGCCGGCGGCCTGACCGTCATCGGCACCGAGCGCCATGAGTCCCGTCGTATCGACAACCAGCTGCGCGGCCGTTCCGGACGTCAAGGCGATCCGGGCGAGTCCCGTTTCTACCTGTCGCTCGAAGACGATCTGATGCGTCTGTTCAACACCCAGCTCGTGGCCCGCGTTATGGCCAAGGGCATGCCGGAAGGCGAGCCGATCGAAGCGAAGAGCGTTTCCAAGGGCGTGCGCACCGCACAGAAGGCCGTGGAATCCCGCAACTTCGAAATCCGTAAGAACGTGCTCAAGTACGATGACGTGATGAACAAGCAGCGCACCGTCATCTACTCCGAGCGTCAGGCCGTGCTCAAGGGCGAAGACATCCACAAGGACATCCTGCGTTTCATTTCCGACACCGTCGAGTCCTACATCAAGGGTGCCAACAAGGGATCCGAGAAACCGAAGGACTGGGATTGGGAGGGCCTGTTCAAGGCGCTCAACACCGTGATCCCCACCAAGGTCGACGAAGACGAGGTCAGGAAGATCGTCGGCGGCCTCAAGGGTGCGAAGGCCGTCGAGGCCGTACGCGACCTGATCGTCGAGGACGCCAGGCAGCAGTACGGCGAAATGGAGGAGACCATCGGCGAGACCGGCTTGCGCGATCTCGAACGCCGCGTGGTGCTCGCCGTGCTCGACCGCAAGTGGCGCGAGCACCTTTACGAGATGGATTACCTCAAGGACGGCATCGGCCTGCGTGGCATGGGCCAGCGCGACCCGCTGGTCGAATACCAGCGCGAAGGCTACCAGATGTACAACTCCATGATCGAGGCCATTAAGGAGGAGACCGTCCAGCTGCTGTTCCACATCGACATCAAGCAGGTCGCCACCACCGACGAGGCCGTTGACGAGGTCGAGGAGACCGCCGAAAGCGCCGACACCATCGCCGTGGCCTCCGGCCCCGACGAGAACGGCGAATCCGTGGTCGAGGCCGCCGAGGGCGAAGTCGAGGAAGAGGACGAGGATACGGACGCCAAGCAGGCGATCGCCGAATCCGCAGCCGCCTCCGGGGCCGGCGAGTCCACGCTGCCTGTTGCCGGACCGGCTCCGATCAGCCACGCCGAAGGCAAGGTCCCGGTTTCCAAGCGTCCGAAGAGCGAAGAGCTCAAGACGCCGTGGGCCGACGGCCGCACCTTCCCTGGCACTGGCAAGAACGCCCCGTGCCCGTGCGGTTCCGGCCGCAAGTACAAGATGTGCCACGGCCAGAACGAGAAGTGACGCATCGCTAGTTAGTAACTAGCTCATGGCTCCCCACACGGGGAGCCATTTTCTATGCGGTTCATCAGCATGTATTCGTGCGGTGCCGTACGCGCGGGACGGCACGCGATTTTCGCGGATTTTGACGTCGTATCCCACACTGTTGCGGGATGGCACGAGTGTCAATCGATTGACTAGCGTGGCGTCCCGCAGTACGAATTACGGAATCGTTGAAATTCCGCCATTCTCGGTGTTATGGTGTCACGGTCCGCAAAGGGTGATGTGGGACGGCACGGCTCAAACGGCGAAAATGAGCTGCCGTCCCGCAGTTTTACGGGATAGCACAAAAAGAGGCTTCTGCTGTTTTCGTGGGTTGTCGGGCGCGCCGCTCGTCCAACTGACGATGTGGAACCCGTCGGGCGCGCGTTCGGCGTTCGGGCACCACTCATGCACGCATGAGTCGATCCACCGGGCCCCGTCCCCGGCGACGACCCTGATGGAGGCGCGCTGTTCGGGCGTCAACGTTTGGAAGAACAGGCCGAACACGTCCCTGCCGTACCCGTCGTGCGCCCATATCGCCCGATGCCGTTCGTGGTCGACGACCACGGTGATGCACGTGTGGCCTTTGCGGTAGCTGGTCTCGTCCACGCCGATCGACGTGAGGCCGCCGAACGGAGACGGCATCGACGCTTTCAACCGTTCAGCGACCCTATGGGCGGCGTCTTCCGGCGGCGCGCCACGCGACGTGCGGAAAACCGCTTACGGTCTTCTGGTTCGCGACGCTCATCGGCCACGCGCGTTCCGATTCGAAATCGCGTGTGGACCGGCTGCCCGGCTCGGCCCACGGCACGGAAGCGACCACGACGCCGCACGCCGCCGCCCTGGTCATGCCCGCGGCACCTCCTTCCGCATCGGGAGCATCGGAGCATACCCGCACGTGGACGCACCCGGATCTCGAGCACGGGTTCGGAACGCGGCGGCGAATCCGTGATCCGCGCATCCTCTGCAACCGCGCCTTTGACGTTCGGCAA
>URTP01000174.1 GCA_900550835.1 uncultured Collinsella sp.
GTCATGCGTCGATGTGTACAGGATCTTGCCGGGCGTAGGGTGCACGCCGCAACGAACGTCGTAATCGCTAAACTCCAGTACGTCCATACCGGGGAAGCCGCAAGTCGAAGCCATGGCGCGAACGCCGGGCGTCAGGTAGCCCAGGTCCTCGGCGATAAAGTTGAGCGGCCCCAGCTCGTCATAGGCGGTCTGGAACAGGTCCTTGCCCGGACCCGCAAGCCAGCGGCCGTCGGCGCAGGCCTTGCCGGCGGGAATGCTAAAGTAGCTGTGGAATCCCAGGAAGTGATCCAGACGCACGCGGTCGTAGAGCGAGAACGCGCGACGCAGGCGATCCATCCACCAGCTATAGCCGTTCTGCTTCATGTGGTCCCAGCGGAACGTCGGGTTGCCCCACACCTGACCCTCGGGTGCAAAGTTGTCGGGTGGCGCACCGGAGATCTCGATTGCCTTGCCGGTATCGGACAGCCAGAAGTTCTCGGGTTCGCTCCACGCATCTGCCGAATCGTCGGACACGTACATAGGAATATCGCCGATGACCTCGATGCCCTTCTTGTGTGCATAGTTCATGAGCTCGCACCAAGCCAGGTCAAAGCGGTACTGCATGTACGCCTGAAGCTCGGCCTCGTCGTGGAAGCGCTTGTCGTCGATCAGATGCTCGTTGTAGCGCGCGACATCTGCCGGCCAATCGTGGCGCGACTCGCCCTCAAAGTACTTCTTAACGGCCATGTAGACGCAGTATTTCTCGAGCCAATCGGCATTTCGATGTTTAAACGCGGTGTACAGCGGATCGGCATCCTCGCCGCCGCGGGCCTTCCAAGTCTCAAAGTCGGCGGCAAGCTCCTCGTGGCTCTCGGGCAGTAGGTCGATATTGCCTGCAAAGGCCGAAGGACCGGCGTAAGGAGAGCGGAAGAAGTCCGTGGGGTTGACGGGGAGAACCTGCCAGTAGCGCATGCCCATGGCGGCCAGATGGTCGATAAAGCGACGCGTGGGCGCGCCGATTGTACCGGGCTTGCCGTCGTCGGTGGGCACCGAGGTGATATGGCACACAACACCCGCGCCGTGATCGAGCGGCTCCTGCAGGCGCTGCTCTGCATGGTGATAGATAATCGACGAGCCCAGCGGATACAGATCGAGCGTGACCGTACCGTTGTGGATCTCGCACTCGTGACCGCTAATCACATCGCTCGCACATTCGTCGAGCGCTGGAATGGTCACGCGATGCGAATTGCGCAGGCTGCGGTTGATGATAACCGTCGCGGACTCGCCATCCTTGCCCGTGCGGTTGTATGCCAGCACCTCGTTGTTGAGCGCGAAGGCCTTGATCTCGCCGTCGATCATAAACGGCAGTGCGCGGCGTACGGCGGAGGCGTTTTTGACAATAGCCAGCGTGTCGAAGTCGTGCAGTTGGTCCTTGGTCGGCAGGGTGCGGCGGTTGCCCGGATCGGTTAGCCCCTCCAGGCCGTATTCGTCGCCGTAGTAGATCGAAGGCACGCCGGGGAAGGTCATCTGCATGAGCGTGGCGAGCCAAAAACGGCTCTTGGCTAGGCCCATCGAGTTCTCGTCCAGGCGCCATTTGCTGCGCTCGCACTCGGGCAGCTGCGACTCGTCGGGGCCGCCGCCGAGCACCGAGATAATGCGCGGACGGTCGTGGCTCGAAAGCAGATCAAGTGCGCAGGACAGGGCCTCACGGGGATAGTTCTCGCGCAGGGTTTCGATATCCTCGGCTGCCTGGTAGGCGTTCTTGTAGCCCATCAAAAAGCCGATGACCATGTCGCGGAAGGGGTAATCCATAGCAGAGTCCAACTCGGAGCCCTGTAGATAGCGACGCAGATGGCCGTAGCTAATCTTGTTGGAGGCGTCTTCCCAGACTTCGCCGAGCAACAGTGCGTCAGGCTTTTCGTCAAGTACGGCCTTCTTGATCTCGGCCAGGAAGTCGTCGGAAAGCTCGTCAGCGACGTCCAGGCGCCAGCCATGAGCGCCGGCACGTAGCCATTTACGGATCACGCCGTCCTTGCCCAGGAGCCGCTCGCGTACCAGCTCGGAGCTCTCATTGATGGCGGGCATGTTACCCACGCCCCACCAGCAGTCGTACGAGCCGTCCTCGTGGAAATAAAACGCATCGCGCCACGGCGAATTCTCGCTCTGCCACGCGCCCACGCCGGGGTAGTTGCCATAGCGGTTGAAATAGATGGAGTCGTCACCCGTATGGTTAAAGACGCCGTCTAGGATGATGGAAATGCCCAGCTTCTCGGCTGCCTGGCACAGCTCGGTAAAGTCCTGCTCGGTGCCCAGGATTGGGTCGATCTTGGTGTAATCGGCCGTGTCGTAGCGGTGGTTGCTCGCGGCCTCAAAGATGGGGTTGAGGTAGATGGCCGTAAAGCCCAGCTCCGCGATGCGGGGCAGGTCATTTTGGATGCCCTTGAGCGAGCCGCCGTAGAAGTCCCAGGTCTTGATGGAGCCGTCCTCGGCGCGCTCGTATACGGGCGGCTCGTTCCAGTCCTCGATCATGCGGCGCTGGATTCCGTTGCGCGGTTTTTCGACTTCGGCCAGCGTGCGCTCGCGCCAGTTTTCGTCGCGGGCATAGCGGTCGGGGAAGATCTGGTACACCATGCCGCGCTCGTACCACTCGGGTCGAACTTCGCGGTGCTTGTAGACGGTGACCTGGAACGACGGCACTTCGGCGTAGTCGTAGGTTACGCCCTCGCCGCCTGTGCGACCCCGCGGTGCGCCCAAGCGGACCTCGGGCTGGCCCTCGATATTGCAGATAAAGCTGTACCAGATAAGACAGGGCTCGGTACACTCAAGCTCTACGGAAAATATGCCGTCGCCTTCATGCGTCATGGGATACCGAGACTCGCCGATCTCATCGACCCAAGTGCGCAGGGTGAGCGTTGCCTGGTTGGGGTCGGCATCCTCCAAGATCACCGAGAGCGAAACGGAAGTGCCAGTGGTCACAGCGCCAAACGGAGTGCGAAACTGCGGCAGGCGGCTGTTGTGTATCAATCTCATAGTACGGTCCAGTTCAATAGAATCATGGCCTGCTGGCCATGGGCTTTACGCACAGGATGTAAGTATATCTGTTGTACACAGGCTGTATAAACAACATCCGTTTACCATCGGCGAACGGTTGTCCTAGAAAATCGTTTTACCAACTATCCACAGAGAAGGGGCGCCCGGTTGGAGCGCCCCTTACTTATGGTTTGATGAGGTTTTGGATCGTCTGTGGGCTAGCGGCGCTTGCGGGTGGCCGTGCGGACGGACGTCTTCTTGGACGGCGCTTTTTTCTCGGTCGCGGCGGCGGGGGAGACCGGGGGCTCCTTGGCGGGTTCGACCTTAGGCTCGGCCTTTGCCGTAGCCTTCGGAGCGGTCTTCGGTGCCGGCTTGGGCTTTGCCTCGGGCTTGGGCTCCTCTTTGACGGCGGCGGGCTTAGCCTCTGCCTTGGCAGCTGCGGCCTTGGTCGTGGACTTCTTGGCCGTCGTCGTTGCGCGCTTGCG
>URTP01000175.1 GCA_900550835.1 uncultured Collinsella sp.
CCACTCCATGGCACACGGCCTGTCCGCTCTGTACGACACCCCGCACGGTGTGGCCTGCGCCATCCTGCTGCCGGTGGGTCTGGAGTACAACAAGTCCGTTGCCGGTGAGCGCTACCGCGCCGTGGGCAAGGCCATGGGCGTTGTGGGCATCGATGAGATGAACGATGCTGCTGCCGCCGATGCAACCATCGCCGCCGTCAAGCAGCTCTCCGCCGACGTGAACATCCCGCACGTCTGCGAGGCCATGAAGGCTGACGAGATCGAGGTCCTGGCCAAGGACGCCATGGCCGATGCCTGCTTCCCGGGTAACCCGCGCGAGGCGACGCTCGACGACGTCATCGAGCTCTTCAAGAAGATCTGCCCGGCTGAGTAAATTACTCCCGTCGGCGGTCCCGGGCTTCCCTCCGGGCGCGTCCTCGGACATGTAAAAGGCCCCGCTGCGCGCGTTGCGCGGCGGGGTCTTTTACGTCCTGCGGAATGCGCCCGGAGGGAAGCCCGGGATCGCCTGCGTTCTTTTCTCAGATGCCGGGGTGCCGGAAAGGCGGGATGTGAGGGGCGCATTGTTGGATGGCGCCTTGTATCTGCTTATCGTGGCGGGCGCAGTTCTGAAGAGCTCGATGGGCCATCTCGCTAGGTAAAAAGATGGTTCGCGGTGGTATCGTTGCTGTGGGTTTAATTCGATATGAAAGGGTGACTTTGGTGTCCAAGATGGATTCTACGCTCTCCTATATTACTGACCAGTTGAAGGCACTTACCTCGATTGCTTCGCCTACGGGCTATACCCGTGCGGCGACTGATTATCTGATGGAGACGTTGCGCGATATGGGCTTTGGACCCGAGCGCTCCAATAAGGGCAACGTGTTGGTTGAGCTTGGCGGCGAGGGCGAGCCGCTTGTGTTGGCGAGCCATGTCGATACCCTGGGCGCCATGGTGCGTTCCATTAAGGACAATGGTCGCCTGCGCCCCACGACCCTCGGTGGGCATCAGTGGTCTACGGCCGATGGCGAGAACTGCACCGTTTATACGCGCGGTGGCAATGTCTACACGGGTGTGGTCCTCAATACCGAGCCTTCGGCGCATGTGGCCGATGAGCCGGTCAAGACCATCGAGAAGAACATGGAAATCCTGCTCGACGAGAACGTCGATAGCAAGGATGATGTGCTCGAGCTGGGTATTCAGACTGGCGACATCATCGCTATGGACCCGCGTACCACGGTGACGGAGAGCGGCTACATTAAGAGCCGCTTCTTGGACGACAAGCTGTCGGCCTCCATTTTGCTGGGCTTGGCGCGTGCCGTCGCCGCTGGCGAAGTGACGCTTTCGCGCAAGGTATCGCTGCTCTTTACGGTGTACGAGGAGGTCGGCCACGGCGGCGCCTTTGTGCCGGCCGACACGCGCGAGATGATCAGCGTGGACATGGGCTGCGTGGGCGACGACCTTGACTGCACCGAGCGCATGGTTTCGATTTGCGCCAAGGATTCGGGCGGTCCGTACAACTACGACCTGGTAACTACACTGTCCAACATCGCGCGCGAGCTGGAGCTCGATTACGCCATCGACGTTTACCCGCACTACGGTTCCGACGTCGAGGCCACGCTCTCGGCCGGCTACGACATTCGCCATGGTCTGATCGGCCCCGGCGTGTACGCGAGCCACAACTACGAGCGCAGCCACATCGACGGCGTGCGCAATACCTACGAGCTCGTTCGCGCCTACGTTCAGCGCTAGGGGAGCAGCTTGCGACTCGGCTGACCAATCGCTAAGGCCCGATTTCTCGGGCCTTTTTTCACTTTTGGTTGTTTAGTATTATGATGTCTGTAATCTATTAACTAAACGTGTAAATTACTTAACGAGGTGATGCGGTGTATGGATACGTCTGAGTACTTGTCTATGGGTGATGCTGCCCGCCTGTTGGGCGTTACGAAAGCCCGCATATCTCAACTTGCCGCATCGGGAACGCTTGTGTGCGATATTGTGGGCGGACGGAAGATGGTCGAGTACAATTCTGCGATCGCCTATCAAAAGGTCCGCAAGCGAGGACGCCGTCCTGCAGCCGATGTGGGACGCAAGTTTACGCTGATGTCGGCCGACCATGAGGTCGCGTATGTCTCATTTGATCCGACGCGCGAGTTCCCCTTCGAAATCGCCGAGGTCCTCGATGCGCAACGAATGCCGTTTGGCACATGCTCGAGCTCTTCTCCTACGGTGAATAAACGGGAGCTCAACGTGTGGTGGAGCCATCGGTCGGTGCCTGACGTCCGCCCTGGACTCGTCTCGCGCTATCGTGAACTGGGAATTGCCAGTGGCATCGAGGTTCCGGTTCGGTGCCTGGGCTTATCGCTTTCGGATTGTTATTGGCTGCGGCCGGCCGATTGCGCCGAACTCAAATGGCAAAGCATCAATTACTTCGAGAATGATTTTGAGCGATCGGCGCCCGAAGAGCGTTCGGGTTGGCTGGAAGGCATCGGTCTAAAAAATCCGGATAACACGTCCGAGGGCGAGCTCCCTAAATCGTGGATGATCCGAAACGGCATTCGCGTTTTGGCTAAAGGGTGCGGGATGGACGACCAACGGCCCTTTAACGAGGCAGTTGCAACGGCTCTGCATCGTCGCTTGCTTTCCAAGGGGGGGTTTGTTCCTTACACGGTTGAGCGCATGTTCGATGGCCCTGTGTGTCTGTGCGACGACTTTCTTGACGGCCGCGAGGAATATGTTCCGGCTGTTTACGTTAAGAACGCCCTTGGTGGCCAGCGAGGAAGCTCGACGTACGACCGGTACTGCCGCTTTCTTGGTAAGCATGGAGCAGACGAGGCCGCTGTGAGAAGGTCTATGTCGCAGATGATCGTTTGCGATGCCCTTTTGGCCAACAGCGATCGCCATTGGCGAAACTTCGGCATCATCCGCAATGTCGACACCCTGGAGATAAAACCTGCTCCGCTGTTCGATAGCGGCAACTGCCTGTGGTACAACGTACCAACTGCCGTGCTCGCAGCTGGGGAGTTTGGGTTTTCCGCTAAGCCGTTTGGGCCCGACCCTTCCGTCCAGCTGGCGCTTGCGGATTTGCTCGATTGGTTCGATTCATCGCGGCTCAACGGATTTGTTGATGAAGCGATCGAGATTCTTTCGCAGAGCGAGTGGGCGACGGCGGAGGGTCGACTCGAGGCCATTCACCGCGGCCTTGAGCGTCGCGTAATCGAGGTTGGTGCCGCTGTTGAGGTACTTCGACACGTGCAGCGATAAACCCGCGGCTACTTAAGCGCGCCGGTCACGGTGCCGCCGCCCAGGACGATGTCGCCCCGATAGACGACGACGGCCTGTCCGGGGGCGATGGCGCGCTGCGGCTCGTCAAAGCGCACGCGCAGTGTGTCGGGGCCTGTCTGCCACGCAGTGGCCCGGCGGGCGGGCTGGCGGTAGCGCAGCTTTGCCAGCAGGCGCACCGGACGTTCGCCCAGTGCGTCGCAGGCGATCCAGTTCAGCTCCCGCGCGGCCACG
>URTP01000176.1 GCA_900550835.1 uncultured Collinsella sp.
CCGACAAGTACGTGCAGGCCTACTTCCAGTACGACTCCAAGAAGACCGGCGGCGTCACCGTCTCGCACCTGCGCTTTGGTGATTCCCCGATCCGTTCGCCGTACTACGTGACCAAGGCCGACTTTGTCGCTTGTCACAACCCCAGCTACATCGTTAAGGGCTTCAAGATGGTCCGCGACGTCAAGCCGGGCGGCACCTTCCTGGTCAACTGCCAGTGGAGCGACGAGGAGTTCGCCGAGCACATGCCCGCCGTGGCCAAGCGCTACATCGCGAACAACAACGTCAACGTCTACCTGATCGACGCTATCGACCTGGCCGCTAAGGTCGGCATGGGCAAGCGCACCAACACGGTGCTCCAGTCCGCCTTCTTCGCGCTGGCCAAGGTCCTGCCCGCCGAGGACGCCCTGCAGTACATGAAGGACGCGGCTACCAAGTCCTACATGAAGAAGGGCCAGGCTATCGTCGACGCCAACCACAAGGCCATCGATGCCGGCGCTACCGCCTTCCGTAAGTTCGAGGTTCCGGCCGACTGGGCTACCGCCGAGGATGCCGCTCCCGTCGAGCTCTCCGAGGAGACCAAGTCCGCTATCGCCCAGCAGGTCAAGAACCTGCTCGAGCCCATCGATCGCATGGACGGCGACAGCCTGCCTGTTTCCGCCTTTGTCGATTGCGCCGACGGCCAGTTTGAGCTGGGCGCCTCCGCATACGAGAAGCGCGGCGTCGCCGTGGTCGTTCCCCACTGGGACGAGACCAAGTGCATCCAGTGCAACCAGTGCGCCTACGTGTGCCCGCATGCCACCATCCGTCCGTTTGCGATGACCGAGGACGAGGCTGCCGCCGCGCCCGAGGCTACCCGCACGCTCGACGCCATGGGCCCCAAGGCCAAGGGCATGAAGTTCACCATGGCTGTGTCCCCGCTCGACTGCATGGGTTGCACCAACTGCGTCAAGGTTTGCCCCAAGGGCGCCCTCGAGATGGTTCCCACCGAGCAGGAGATGGACCAGCAGCCCGTTTGGGACTACATGGTCGAGAACGTCTCCGAGAAGAAGGAGCTCATCGCGGCCAACGTCAAGGGCAGCCAGTTTAAGCAGCCCTACCTGGAGTTCTCCGGCTCCTGCGCCGGCTGCGCCGAGACCGCCTATGCACGTCTGGTGACCCAGGTCGCCGGCGACCGCATGTTCATTTCCAACGCCACCGGCTGCTCCTCCATTTGGGGCAACCCCGCTGCCACCGCTCCTTACTGCAAGGACAAGGACGGTCACGGCCCGGCGTGGAACAACTCCCTGTTCGAGGACAATGCCGAGCACGGCCTGGGCATGGCCGTTGGCTATGAGGCCGTTCAGCACAAGCTGATCGCCGCTACCCAGGACATCATCGCTGCCGATGGTCCGTCCGATGAGCTCAAGGCCGCCGGCCAGGCTTGGATCGACTCCGTCAACGACGCCGAGGCCTCCAAGACCGCTGCCGCTGCCTACGTTGCCGAGCTCGAGAAGTGCGGCTGCGACGCTTCCAAGGCGATCCTCGCCGACAAGGCTTACCTCACCAAGAAGTCCTTCTGGATCTTCGGCGGCGACGGCTGGGCCTACGACATCGGCTTCGGTGGCCTGGACCACGTCCTGGCTTCCGGCCACAACGTCAACGTCTTCGTCTTCGACACCGAGGTTTACTCCAACACCGGTGGTCAGGCCTCCAAGGCCTCGAACTTGGGCCAGGTCGCTCAGTTCGCCGCCGCCGGTAAGGTGACCAAGAAGAAGTCTCTGGCCGAGATTGCCATGAGCTACGGCTACGTCTACGTGGCACAGGTTGCCATGGGCGCCAACCCGGCTCAGACCCTCAAGGCCATCCACGAGGCCGAGGCCTACGACGGCCCGTCCCTCATCATCGGCTACAGCCCCTGCGAGATGCACTCCATCAAGAAGGGCGGCATGCAGAACTGCCAGGCCGAGATGAAGAAGGCTGTCGAGTGCGGTTACTGGAACCTCTTCCGCTTCAACCCCGAGGCTGCTGCCGGCAAGAAGTTCTCACTCGATTCCAAGGAGCCCGCGGGCGGTTATCAGGAGTTCCTGATGAACGAGGCCCGTTACGCTTCGCTGACGCGTTCCTTCCCCGAGCGCGCCGAGGAGCTCTTCAAGGAGAACGAGCAGGCCGCTATGGACCGCTACGCTCACCTGTTGAAGCTCAAGACGGTGTACAACGAGGCCTAGGTCTCCCACCGCAGGATCTGAGGGCTAACCTTCGCGGACGTCCTCGGACATGAAAGAACCCCCGCTGCGCACTACGTGCGGCGGGGGTTCTTTCGTCCTGTGGAGTGCGCCGGAAAGGAAGGTCGCCCTCGGGCCTGTGTCACCCTGGCGCTGCCGTACGGGCAATGATTAATCTGAACAAAGATGGTGCGCGGCCTTTTAGGCTGCGCATTTGTTTTGGTTCGCGCCATGTGGGGGTGGTGGCGACGTGCATTTTTGCGAGTATTCTGCAATCGAAGGCCCCTGCATACCGACCTCGGGCAAAAAATCGGGATTTCTCGATGTTTTCTACGAATGATGGGCGGGGTTATGGGCTGACAGCGTTTGATTTGCAGGGATATTTGCGCTCTTTGGCATTTATCGCGGCGCCCGAAGCCCTTGGTTATGTTGAATACTCCTAAAAATGCACGGCGCTTAGAGGGGGACCTTCGCGAAAAAGGAAACCGCCCCGTCGAAGTATGCATTCGACGGGGCGGTTTATGCATTTGGCCGATTAAAGATGCGCTGTCAAACTACTAGAACTTGACGGTCGGGGCCTGGCGGGCTGCTTCGGCGGCCTCGAAGCCCTGGCGCTCCTTAAACTGGAAGATGCCGGCAAAGATGACAGCCGGGAACGTCTGGATGGCGTTGTTGTAGCTGAGCACGCAGTCGTTGTAGCTCTGGCGTGCATAGCTAATCTTGTTCTCGGTATCCTCGAGCGATGCCTGCAGCTGCGTAAAGTTAGTGTTTGCCTTCAGGTCGGGGTAGGCCTCGGCAACGGCGAAGAGCTGGCGCAGCGCACCGGTCAGCACGTTGTCGGCTTCCATCTTGGCCTCGGGCGTGGTGGCCTTGACGGCGGTGTTACGCGCGCTGATCACGGCGGAGAGCGTCTCCTGCTCGTGCTTGGCGTAGCCCTTGACGGTCTCGACCAGGTTGGGGATCAGGTCGTTGCGGCGCTGCAGCTGCGTATCGATGTTCTGCCAGGCGTTATCGATGCGGTTACGCTTGGTGACCATGTTGTTGTAGATGCCGGCGATGGCGCAGACAATCACAATGACAACAACGATGCCGATGATGACGGTAATCATGATGTCTCCGTTTCGAATGGCCGCGGCGGCATGCGCCAGCTGCCGTTGGTATAACGCTACTAGTATACCCGCAACGTTTTGCCGTGCCGAACTTTCCGGTAAGCGTTATGTTTTCGGCGGGGTTGGCCTTGAGTATCAACTTTATCCGAACACCTCCCACATTCATCCGTACATGTGCG
>URTP01000177.1 GCA_900550835.1 uncultured Collinsella sp.
ATACATACTGCTTTGCTTCGGGCGACGTTGCCTATCTGGTTGACCCCCGCCGTGCACGCCGTACCGATGTGGCGTTCGCCCGGCATGCGGCGTCGTTCCTATCGCGCTTGCTGCCCTGTCGCACGCCGGTCCATATTGCCGCCGAGCAGGTGGGCGAATTCTGCCGCATGGCACTGCCCATTTTGCGCGACTACACCGATCTTACCGCGCCCGCTGCACTCGATACCGTGGCGCCCGAGCCGAGCTTTGCCATGGCGATCGGCGTCGACGATGGGCTCGTGACCTGCAAAATTTCGGTTACCTACGGCGACTGGTCGGCAGATCTCTTTAGCCTGGGTGCTCCGGGCAGCCCCTTCGAAGACCAGCGTCCTGGCGTGCCGCCGCGCGACGAAGTGGCAGAGTTTCGCGTTATGGACACGGCGGCCCTGTATTTCGACTTTTACGAGGGCGGCCTGGCATTTGAGGAACGCGATGACGAGAGCCTGTTCCACTTGCTGACCGAGGGCCTGTCCGCCCTGTCCGAGCTGGGCGAGGTCATGCTCAGCGACCGCCTGCGCCAGGTCTCGGTCCGCCCTGCGCCCAAGCTTTCGGTGCGTGCAACCGTCAAGAGCAACCTGCTCGACGTCGAGCTGGGCGCGAGCGGTCTTTCGGCGGCAGACCTTGCCATCTACCTCGACTCCTACAAGCGTCACCAGACGTTTGCGCGTCTCACGTCGGGCGACATCATTCGCCTGGACGAGGGTGCCCGTGCCGCGTTTGGCCTTGCCGAGGACCTGGGCGTTGATGCCGTCGATCTGCTCGAAGGCGTGTCGTTTCCCGCGTCGAGTACCCTGTTCGTTGATAGCATGCTCGCGCGCACGCCGGCGCTTGAGGCCGATCGCGATGCCGCATTCCGTCGCACCGTCGAGCGTCTGGATACGCTCGGCAAGATGGACTTTACGGTGCCGGTCTCGCTCAAGGCCACGCTGCGCGGCTATCAGGTCGACGGCTACCAGTGGCTCGGCTCGCTCGAGCACCTGGGCCTCGGCGGCATCTTGGCCGACGATATGGGCCTGGGCAAAACGCTCCAGATGATCGCACATATCATGGCGCGCGTGGAGGCGGGGGACACTAAGCCCACGCTTGTGGTGTGCCCTGCGTCGCTTGTGTACAACTGGACCGCCGAACTGGAGCGCTTTGCGCCTTCGCTCGACGTGTGCGCCATTGTGGGTGCCAAGGCGCAGCGCCGCGTGCAGATAACCGGCGCCGACAAGCACAACGTGGTCGTGACGTCGTATGACCTCATGCGCCGCGATATTGACGAGTATGCCGATCAGGACTTTGCCCGCGTTGTGCTCGATGAGGCCCAGTACATTAAAAACCCGCTCACGCAGGTAGCGCGCGCCGCCAAGCGCCTGCCTGCCGGTGTGCGCTTTGCCCTGACGGGCACGCCCATCGAAAACCGCCTGTCCGAGCTCTGGAGCATCTTCGACTTTTTGATGCCGGGCCTGCTTGGCACACGCGAGTCGTTTGCCAAGCGCTTCGAAAGCCCGGTCGAGCACGCCGAGGGTGACAGCGCCGCTCGCCTGCAGGCGCTCGTGTCGCCGTTTGTGCTGCGCCGTGTCAAGGAAGACGT
The DNA here is from genome assembly GCA_900550835.1 of uncultured Collinsella sp. Lineage (GTDB taxonomy): Bacteria > Actinomycetota > Coriobacteriia > Coriobacteriales > Coriobacteriaceae > Collinsella. The sequence continues at coordinate 1,616 of URTP01000177.1, forward strand.
GGTGGCCGACCTGCCCGAGAAGATCGAGGACACCGTCATGGCACAGCTTACCGGCGAGCAACGCAAGCTCTACCTGGCCAACCAGGACCGCATCGCCCAGCAGGTGCAGCACCGCGAGGCTGGGGAGTTTAAGAAGGACAAGCTCAAGGTGCTCGCCGAGCTCACCAAGCTGCGCCAGATCTGCTGCGACCCGCGTCTACACTACGAGGATTACAAGGCGGGGAGCGCCAAGCTCGATACGTGCATGGAACTCGTGCACGGCGCACTCGACGGCGGGCATCGCATCCTGTTGTTCAGCCAGTTTACGGGTATGCTCGATATCATCGGCAAGCGCCTGTCCAAGGAGGACATCGCCTTCCTTAAGCTCACGGGCGCTTCGTCCAAGGAGAGCCGCGCCAAGATGGTCGCGCAGTTCCAGGCGGGCGAGGTTCCGGTCTTTTTGATTTCGCTCAAGGCGGGCGGCGTGGGCCTTAACCTGACGGCGGCCGATGTGGTCATTCACTACGACCCGTGGTGGAACGTGGCCGCGCAGGACCAGGCGACCGACCGCGCGCACCGTATTGGCCAGCAGCACACGGTGACCGTGTACAAGCTCATCGCCAAGGACACGATCGAGGAGCGCATCATGCAGATGCAGGAGTCCAAGCGCGACCTGGTCAACAGCGTGCTCGGCGGCGACGTTTACCCGCGAGGATGTTCTGGCACTGCTCGGCGGCGACGGGCGCTAGCCTCGCTCATTATGTGTTCATTTGCGATGCCGTGGATGGTTCGCGCGCCTTTGGGCATAAGAAGCATCGAGAACACCGGCACATCAGCAAAGGAGAACATCATGGCAAAATTCTTTAAGGACCCCGACGGCAAGCTCATTGCCGCCCTTGGCAACGACGTTGCAACCCCTGCCGGCTGCACGGAGCTGACCGCGAATACCGAGGACGCGGCGCACGAGAAGCACGTGCCAGTCGTCGAGAGCGAGCGCGACGGTCACGTGATCCGCGCACGCGTGGGTTCGGTCGAGCATCCTATGGTGCCCGAGCACTACATCGAGTGGATTGCCCTTGAGGCCGAGGGCCGTCTGGAGGTCCATTACCTTGAGCCCGGCATGAAGCCCGCGACGTTTTTTGCCGGCGGTTCCAAGACCGGTACCGTCTACGCCTATTGCAACCTGCACGGGCTGTGGTCCGCGACGTTCTAGGAGCGCGCCCCCGCTCGGGGTATCATAGCTAGCATATGCACTTGCGAGCGCCGACTGCATCATGCGGCCGGCGCTTTTACTACGGCAACGATGGTTTACGACGGAAAGGGCTGAGCCATGAAGCTCGCACTTGCACAGATCGATATGCGTCTGGGTGATATTGAGGGCATTTGCGGTCGCATCGAGGACCAGGCTCGTATAGCCCACGAACGCGGGGCACGCGTGCTGTGCGTCCCGGCTCCGCTCTTTATGGGCGCTCTGCCCGGCGGCTTGGTGGGCGCTGCCGACTTTGAGCACGACATGCTGACGAGCCTGACGGGCGTTGCCGAGCGTATCCAAGAACTCGATATGATCTGCATCGTGCCCGCGGCGGTTTCGTTTGAGGGCCAGCCCCTGCTCGACTACATGATGCTCAAGGACGGCCATGTGGTGCCGGCCCGTTCGAGCATTGCCCTGCAGCGCGGTGGGAACGGCGATGCCCGTTGGGCGCCGCCGGTCTTCGACGTGGACGGCGTGATGACCGACGGCGGCATCATCCCCACGCTCGACGGCGATTTCATCCGCCGCTACCATGCCAAGGACGGC
>URTP01000178.1 GCA_900550835.1 uncultured Collinsella sp.
AGCGCTGATCATCGGCTGCTTCCAGGTGCTTTCGCTGGTGCCTGGTACGTCTCGCTCCGGTTCTACTATCATCGGCGGCCTGCTTTTGGGCTGCACGCGCTCGGTGGCGTCTAAGTTCACGTTCTTCCTGGCCATCCCTGTCATGTTTGGCGCGAGTGCGCTCAAGCTGGTCAAGTACTTCATCAAGGGCGGCACGTTCGGCACCAACGAGATCGCCATCTTGGGCGTGGGCTGCGTCGTCGCCTTTGTGGTGTCGCTCATTGCCATCAAGTGGCTTATGGGCTTCGTTCGCCGTCACGACTTCAAGTGCTTCGGCGTCTACCGCATCATCCTGGGCATCGTGGTGCTCGCGTACTTCTTCGTTCTGGAGCCTATGCTCGGCCTGTAACTTGGTTGACGCTGCGCGGCGGCCAGAGCGACAACTTGTCATTCAACGAGGGCGGCATGACCAAAAGGTCTATGCTGCCCTCTTTTTTGGGCGATGGGGTGGGTCCGATGGTGGCGCACGGAGTCGTGGTGTGATTTGCGTCGGTGTCCGCGCGGCTCGGTATACTGGTACGGCTCAAACTATGGCGCTGCCCGCAGGCGCGCCGTCCGTCAGATGAGGAGTCGCCCATGACCCAGCCCCTGCCCTGGGAAAAGAATGCTGCGGTACCCGTGCCGCCCGCGCCGGAACCCGTGCCACTCGATGCATACACCGCCCCCGCTGCGCCGGAGCCCGAGCTCGTTCCGCTCGACATCTACGACGCTCCTGCGCCGGCACCCAAACCCGCCAAGCCGCTCGTCGACATCGACAGCCTTAATCCCGCCCAGCGCGAGGCGGTCCTGACCACCGAGGGCCCGTTGCTGGTGCTCGCCGGCGCCGGCTCGGGCAAGACCCGCGTCTTGACCTTCCGCATCGCACATATGCTCGGCGACTTGGGTGTTAAGCCTTGGCAGGTTCTTGCCATTACGTTTACCAACAAGGCTGCGGCAGAGATGCGCGAGCGTCTGACGGCACTCATCCCCAGCGGCACCCGTGGCATGTGGGTGTGCACCTTCCATGCCATGTGCGTGCGCATGCTGCGCGAGGACGCCGATCTGCTGGGCTACACCGGCCAGTTCACCATCTACGATGACGATGACTCAAAGCGCATGGTGCGTGACATTATGCAGGCGCTCGGCATCGAGCAAAAGCAGTTCCCCATCAACATGATCCGCAGCAAGATCAGCTCGGCCAAAAACGCCATGATCGGCCCCGAGGACATGCTCAAGAGCGCCGATAGCCCCAATGACAAAAAGGCCGCGCAGGTTTACCTGGAGCTGGAGCGCCGCCTGCGCGCCGCCAACGCGATGGACTTCGACGACCTGCTCGTGCGCACGCTCGAGCTGCTGCGCACCCGCCCCGAGGTGCTCGACAAGTATCAAGAGCGCTTCCGCTACATTAGCGTCGACGAGTATCAGGACACCAACCACGTCCAGTACGAGATCGCCAACCTGCTGGCCGCCAAGTACCAAAACCTTATGGTCGTGGGCGACGACGACCAGTCCATTTATAGCTGGCGTGGCGCCGACATCACCAACATCCTGGACTTTGAGCAGGACTTTAAAAACTGCAAGACCGTCAAGCTGGAGCAGAACTATCGCTCTACGGGTCATATCCTGAGCGCCGCCAACGCCGTGGTGCGCCACAACTCGCAGCGCAAGGACAAGCGCCTGTTTACGGCCGAGGGCGACGGCGAGAAGATCCAGGCCTTCCAGGCGAGCGACGAGCGCGACGAGGGCCGCTGGATTGCCGGCGAGATCGAGAAGCTGCATGCCAAGGGTACGAGCTACGACGATATCGCCGTGTTCTACCGCACCAACGCCCAGTCGCGTATCCTCGAAGATATGTTCCTGCGCGCGGGCGTGCCCTACAAGATCGTCGGCGGCACGCGATTCTTCGACCGCGCCGAGATCCGCGATGTCATGGCCTATCTCAAGATGATCGTGAACCCGGCCGACGAGATGAGCGTCAAGCGCGTCATCAACACGCCGCGCCGCGGCATCGGCTCCACTTCGATCCAAAAGATTGAGCAGCTGGCGTGCGACAACCGTTGCTCGTTCTTCCAGGCCTGCGAGATCGCAACAGCCGAGACGGGCATGTTTAGTGCCAAGGTGCGCAACGGCCTGTCGAGTTTTGTGGCGCTGGTGCGCGAGGGCCGTCGCATGGACGGCGAGCTCAAGGATGTCGTCGAGATGATTGTCGACAAGACGGGCCTGCTGCAGGCGTTCCGCGCCGAGGGCACCATGGAGTCCGAGAGCCGCGCCGAGAACATCCAGGAATTCCTGGGCGTCGCTGCCGAATTTGAGGAGACGCACGAGGATATCGAGGGCACGCTCGAGAGCTTGGAAGAGCTGCGTGCAGCCGGTGTTGCCGATGTGCCTGTCAGTGCCGAGCCCGAGCCCGTCGTGGTGAGTGCGCCCGCGCCCGAGCCGGGGCCGTCCGCTCCGGCATCCTCGTTTGAGGCACTTGTCGGCGCTCGTGACGCCGCGGGCTCCAATCCGCTCGATAGCCTAGCCGCCCCGGCGCTCTCGCCGCAGGATGCCTTGGCCGCCGCCATCGCGGGCAACGCGTATGCCGTGCCAACAGAGCTACCGGCGGGCGCCGTGCATGCCGACGAGATCGAGCGCACCTACGGTCCGCTCACCTGTAAGGCACTGCCGGCACTCATGGAGTGGCTGGCCCTGCGCTCCGACTTGGATTCCCTGGCCGGCGAGACGCATGCCATTACCTTGATGACCATCCACTCCGCCAAGGGACTGGAGTTTGAAAACGTCTTTATCGTGGGCATGAAGAAGAACTTTTCCCCGCCCAGCAAAGTGCCTATTCCCCTTCCGCTTTGGAAGAAGAGAGAAGGTTGTTTTACGTGGCACTGACCCGTGCCAGAGAAAAACTGATCCTGACAGCGGTGTTGGATAAGGCGGAGGAAAAATGGGAGCTGTCCCGGATGACAGGACAGGAGAAGCTGACCTATCTGGATTTCTGTGAGGCGGGGAGCTATATGGATTTTCTGCTGCCGATCCTGCCTAAGACAGGAATTGCAGTAACAACGCTGGGAACAGAAGACCTGGCAGCAGAGGAGATCAGGGAACAACTGCGCATGGGAGACCGCAGGGAACTGTTGCAGCGTGTGACGGACGGCAAGACTCCTTTGCCTGGGGACCCGGAGGAGAACGAACGAAAGCTTGCGAAACTGCGGGAGCGATTTGCCTATGCCTATCCGTATCCCGGCCTGCAGAAGCTCTATACCAA
>URTP01000179.1 GCA_900550835.1 uncultured Collinsella sp.
TTTCCTTTTTGTAGGAACGATCGATGCTAGTAGCTCGCACGGTACTCGTGCTTAACGACCACGACGCGCTCGATCACGTCGCGCACGTAGCCCATATCCACGAACTCGGCGAGCGGCACGCGGCCGGCACCCGTCAGCTCAACATAGGAATCGAGCGCGAGGAAAGCGGAGAGCACGTCCGAGAAGCCAAAGCGGCCGTAGATGCTGCCGCCCACCGTGGCGGTGTTGCGCAGCTGCACGCCCACGATGTCGTGGACGGCAAACTCAAACACATTATTGACAAGCGCGTTGAGCCCGGCATGACGCTCGAGCTGGCGCAGGGTGCACATGGCACCAATGCGAAACTCGGTCTCGGTCTCCTCGATCTGATCGAGTCCGCAGGCCGAAAGGTCAATCGCCGTCGCCACACGACGCGAACCCAGGCGCATCCAGATGCCGCCGCCCACAATCTTGTTGTTGCGGTTCTTCTGCAAGAGCTCATAGGCTTCGGCCGCGTTTCCAACACGGACGTAGGTACCGAACTTGAGCACGTTCTCCCCCATCTCTTTACTTGTCCAGTATCTCTAAGTGTACCAAACGAGGGTGCACGACCCTCACCACCATAGAAAAAGGCTCCCGGCCAATATGGTCGGGAGCCTTAAGCGCATCAGCTGGTGCTGTGTGGAGCTATGTTGAGCTGGATTTAGCAGACGCCCTGGGCGAGCATGGCGTCAGCGACCTTCAGGAAGCCAGCGATGTTGGCGCCCATGACAAAGTTGCCCTCCTGGCCATACTCCTTGGCGGTGTCGTCCACGTTGTGGAACATGCCGCGCATGAGCTGCTCGAGCTTGCCGTCGACCTCCTCGAAGGTCCAGGACAGGTGCTCGGCGTTCTGGCTCATCTCCAGGCCGGACACGAGCACGCCGCCGGCGTTGGCAGCCTTACCGGGCATAAAGGCGACGCCGTTCTCCTGGAAGTAGGTCGTGGCCTCGATGGTCGTGGGCATGTTCGCGCCCTCGCCGACCACCTTGCAGCCGTTGGCGACGAGCGCCTGGGCGTCCTCGAGCAGCAGCGTGTTCTCGCGAGCGCAGGGCAGCGCGATGTCGCAGGGCAGCTGCCACACGCCGCGGCCGTCACCCTCGTGCCACGTGGCATTGGGCTTCTCGTCGACGTACATAGCGAGCGTAACGCCCTTGTCATGGCCAGAGCGCTTCTTGTTGTAGACATGCTCGAGCACAGTGTAGTCGATGCCGTCGGGATCCTCGACCCAACCGTGGGTGTCGGAGCAGGCCAGCACCTTGCCGCCGAGCTGGGAGACCTTCTGAACCGCGTAGATAGCGACGTTACCGGAACCGTGAACGACGACGTTCTTGCCCTCGAAGGAGTCGCCGCGGCTCTTGAGGTACTCGTCCACAAAGTAGACCAGGCCGTAACCGGTGGCCTCGGTACGGGCGAGCGAGCCGCCAAAGGAGAGGCCCTTGCCGGTGAGGACGCCAGTCCACTCGTTGGTCAGGCGCTTGTACTGACCGAACATGTAGGCCACCTCGCGGCCGCCAACGCCCAGGTCGCCGGCGGGTACGTCGGTGTTGGGGCCGATGTGGCGGTAGAGCTCGGTCATGAAGGACTGGCAGAAGTGCATGATCTCGTTGTTGGACTTGCCCTTGGGGTCAAAGTCGGAGCCGCCCTTGCCGCCGCCCATGGGAAGGGTGGTTAGGCTGTTCTTGAGGATCTGCTCCAGGCCCAGGAACTTGAGCATGCCCAGGGTGACCGTCGGGTTAAAGCGCAGGCCGCCCTTGTAGGGTCCAATGGCAGAGTTGAACTCGACGCGGTAGCCGCGGTTGACCTGAACCTTGCCCTGGTCGTCGACCCAGGGGACACGGAACATGACGATGCGCTCGGGCTCGACGAGGCGCTCAAGCAGGGCGGCCTCCTCGTACTCGGGATGGGCGTCGAGCGCCGGCTGGATGGTGCCGAGGATCTCGGTCGCGGCCTGGATGAACTCAGGCTGCTCGGGATAGCGGGCCTTGAGCTCGTCGAGAACTTTCTGCGTGTAGCTCATGCTTCCTCCAATTGATGGAAAAGAAAGGTGTCGTTCGCGGCGCCCCATGCGCCGTGAGCTTTATCGAGTATGGATAATATCGCACTGTTGCGGCAAAGTTACGAATAAGACCGCGGGCGGATGTTTCATTTTGATTACGATGCAGGTAGAAGCGTTTTTGAACAGCTGACGTACAAATTGCGTGTTTCGAAGCTGTTTCGTCCACGTGGTCCATACCACCACAAAGAGGACAGGCACCTTTGTGGCGGTTGGCAGGATGCGTTGGCGGGAACGTATGTGAATCGAACACATCCAAGACGTTTTGCACGCCTCACAACGGTTTTGAGGACCGCGGGGCCCACCGGAGCCCATCCGTTCCCAAACGTGGCGGTATTTTACCAAACGCGCAGTGTCGCGCCACGAAAACGGCCCATCTACTACGTTTAACCAGCAAGGGTAAACCATACCCACTTTTTCGTAACATCGGCAAGTCATCTACCTGCGGTTTTGTTTTTGCGGTTTTTGAAATGGTCGAGGGTAGTCACTTAAACGTAGTAGATAGGCCGGTTTTGTGGGGAGCGGCGATTCGGAGCCCTAGCGCAGGGATCTGAGACCGCCGGCCTCCTTGTTGAGCGTCGTAAAACGCACCGCATCCAGGTGCTCCAAGATGCTAATGGCTCGTTTGCGCGACACGCCTAAGGCCTCGCGCAGCACACTCGTCGTGGCAACGCCGCCAGCAGCCTCGATAGCCGCGGCGACGACCTCACGTGCATGGGCCTCGGCGGCGGCAGACAAGGCAACGTCGCGTTCGATCTTAACGATCGCGCGGTTGAGCGAAAGCTCGCGCAGGGCACGCGTCATGGTGTCGCGATCGAGCTGCAGACGCTCACCCACCTCGGGCAGTGTCGCCCCACCGAGACCCGCCTCGTCGAGGGCGGCCACGATGCGCTGGCTCGCCTCGCGCACCACACGTATCGCCGCAGCGGCAGAGTGCGGGTCGAACACCTCGGCACCGTCGACGGTGCACACGCCGCGCGCACAGCCCTCGAGAACGAGCGCGGACGCAATGTCTTCGCCCGCTGTCGGCCAGGCGGCATGCGCGACCTCGCCCGGCGTGAAACCCGTCTGCTTGGGCGCGGCCCCGTGCATGGCGGCCCACGTG
>URTP01000180.1 GCA_900550835.1 uncultured Collinsella sp.
CTGCCGTCTGCGCCGCATCGGCCGCGCCGTCAAGCTCGTCATCGGCATCCTGGGCGGCAGAAAGCAGCGCGCCGTCAACCGACTGCAAGCGCTCGAGTGCCGACCACTGCTCGCGCTCCTCGGTAGTGCCCTCGAGCTCCAGCGGCGCCTTGAGTGTGTACTGATGCTCGGCGACCAGGCTCGTCTCGAGGTTGTCGGCGTAGTGCGTCATCGTGGGCAAAATCGCCAGGCCAAAGAGCAGCAGCAGCGAGGCGAATGCAATGCCCACGAAGAGCGTGGCGAAGTTGCCCAGGTTGCGCAGGAAGACGCGCAGGCGGAAGCGCGAGACAAAGCCCATGCACTCCGGCAGCTGCAGGCCGCACTTGGTGCCCGATTTGCCGCTCGCCTCGTGACGAAGGAACTGCAACGGCGTCTTGCCCATCTTGCGAAGCAGGCCCACCAGCGTGATGAGGATGAGCGCAGCGGCGGGGACCACGGCACACTTCACGAAGATCTCCCAGCTCCAGTACACCTGGAAGGGCGGCAGGCTGTACGAGCCGTAGTAGAGACCGCGCATGGGCTCGGTAAAGAACGCAACGCCGAGCGCGGTTCCCAAAAGTGCCGCGAGCACGCCCACGATGGCGGGAAGTGCCAGGTAATGCAGCACGATCTCGCGACGGCGATAGCCGCTGGCGAGCAGCGTGCCGATAATGGCGCTCTCCTCCTCGATGGTGGCGTCGGTAAGGACCACAAAGACAAACGCCATGATCACGATGATAATGTCGAGCAGCGTCATCCACATCATGGAGTCGCCGTCGACGTCGTCGCGCGCATAGCCAATGCCCTGATTGGAATCGGCATCGATCAGATCGTCCACGCGCGCATCGGCATCGGCCAGCGCCTCGACCATATCCTGCTCCGTATCGATGCGATCCGCGGTGGGGAGGTCGCGATCGGTAAAGGTAAAGGAGTAGGTGTAGGCAGGCGCGCCGCCGGCGTCCTCAAGCGCGGCAAAGCCGGCGTCGGTGACCTCGGCCACGCCGTACGTGATGGTGTTCACCGTAAAGTCCGAATTGTCGAGGAACAACGCCTGGCTATCGGGCTGGGTCATGATGCCGCAGATGGTGTAGGTGCGGCCCTCAAGCTCGACCTTATCGCCCACGGCGAGGTCGTTGTTGGTGGCGAAGACACGGTCGATTGCCACTTCATCGTCCGTCTTGGGCTGCCTGCCTTCGCAGTAGGACGCAATGTCAACCTTGGTGCGATGCGCGTAGGTGCGCAGGGTGCGCTTGGTGCCGTCGTCGCCAGCCGCCTTTTTGATGATGACGTCGATAGAGAAGTTCTTGTAGAACGTAACGCCGCCGACGTCGCCGGCTGCATCCTCGGCGGCCTTGAGCTGGTCTTTGGTAGCCTCGAAGGAGGTGGTCACGCGGCCGTCCTCGATCGTGTACTCGTCGCGCATGTCGTCGATGAGGCAGCCGATGGAATGCGCCGCGAGCAAAAAGCCCGACGTGAGGGCGATGCTTCCGCACATAAGCAAAAAGATGCCCAGGTACTTGCCGATATTGCGGCGCAGCTCGCGCGGGAGTCGTTTTGCGAGAGGTGTCATGGCGCCGCCTACCAATCGAGCTCGGCGGCCGCGACGGGCGACTCGCTGAGCTCGTCCTCGACGATGCGCCCGTCGCGCAGGCGCAGCACGCGATTGGCCATGCGCGCGATGGCGGCGTTGTGGGTGACGATGATGATGGTGCAGCCGTAGGTGCGGTTGACGTCCTCCATGAGCTGCAGGATTTCCTTGGATGTCTTGTAGTCGAGCGCGCCCGTGGGCTCGTCGCACAGCAGCAGGCCCGGATTTTTGACGAGCGCACGGCCGATGGCGCAGCGCTGCTGCTGGCCGCCCGAGACCTGGCGCGGAAACTTGTTGCGGTGCTCGTAGAGGCCCAGCGAACGCAGCAGACCGTCGACGTCGAGCGGTTTTTTGGACAGGTGCGCCGTGACCTCGATGTTTTCCTTGATGGTAAGGTCGGGCACCAGGTTGTAGAACTGGAAGACAAAGCCCAGCTCGCGGCGTCGGTACTCGCCCAGATCGGCGGGCTTGAGCGCCGTGAGATCGCAGCCGTCCACCATGATGGAGCCGCCGTCGGCATCCTCCAGGCCGCCGATCAGGTTGAGAAAGGTCGACTTGCCCGAGCCCGAGGGCCCCAGCATGACGCAGATCTCGCCGCGATTGATGGACGTATCGATGCCATCGAGCACCGTCAGGCGTGCATCGCCGTCGCCGTAGTGTTTCTTAAGCCCGCTGACCTGGACGTAGGCTCGCTTTGTCGCCATACTATCCCCCCCATTGTTAGCCTTCTACTACTTTTCTAGGGTAATAGTAAACCAAGGCAAACTATTTTTAAGCGACAGGCACGAAATTTTCCAAGCTGGCCATTGGGAACGTCCCCAGGTGACGGGTTGTGACTAGGCGCGGGATTTGGTGCGAGCGAGGGCCAGGCCTGCGGCGGCGATGGCGGCGGCAAAGAGCACCGTGACGCCCAGGTCGCAGGCGATGTCGCTCAGTACGGCAGGCGTCAGGTCCGAGGCAAGTGCCTTGCCAATCGCGTCGTTCACCCAAAACGTCGGTACAAAGTGCGCCACCGTCTGCACGGCCGAGCCCATGAGCGACAGCGGCATCCAGGCGCCGCCCAAAAACGTCATGAGCATGCCGAGCAGGTTGCCCACGCCGTTGAGCAGCTCCTCACGCGCACCCAGGCTCGAAAGCGCAAAGCCAACGGCCAGCGGCGTGCACGCCAGGGCAAACGTCGCCGCCAGCGCCAGGCACACGCGACCCGCGCCGACCTCGGCGACCGCGCCGGCAAAGCCCACGACGCCCATCATGCTCGACACAAACCAGATGCAGACGGTCATCACGGCGGCGGCCGCAAACACGGCAAGCGAGCGCTGACGCCCGGAGACCAGGCTGGCCTCCATGCGGCGCACGCGCTCGGGCTCGTTCATGCCCGAGAACACCAGCCCCACCGACACGATGACCGACGAGATGATCGCGTACGCGCCAAAGTTGAAGTACGACTTGAGCGTGGCGGCGGCAGTCGAGTAGACCTTGACCTGCTCGATCTCGACCTCGGCGCGCTTTGCGGCGGCGCGCTC
>URTP01000181.1 GCA_900550835.1 uncultured Collinsella sp.
CAGCCATGATCGGCTCGAGCAGCTGCGGATCGGACTTCTTGAGGGCGTCCTTGATAGCCATGGAACCGGCGATCTTGAAGGCGGCCTCGGAGGAGTCGACCTCGTGGTAAGAACCGTCGAACAGGGTGACCTTAACGTCGAGGACCGGGAAGCCGGCGATAACACCGGTGTTCAGGGCCTCCTGGATGCCCTTGTCGATGGACGGGATGTACTCCTTGGGCACGACGCCGCCGACGATAGCGTTGACGAACTCGTAGCCGAAGCCCTCCTCCATCTTCTCGAGCTTGATGACGGCGTGGCCGTACTGACCGCGACCGCCGGACTGACGGACGAACTTGCCCTCAGCCTTCTCGACGTCGTGACCAGCGGTCTCGCGGTAGGCAACCTGGGGCTTACCGACGTTAGCGTCAACCTTGAACTCGCGGAGCAGACGGTCGACGATGATCTCGAGGTGCAGCTCGCCCATGCCGGCGATGATGGTCTGGCCGGTCTCGTGGTTGGTGGACACCTGGAAGGTCGGGTCCTCCTCGGCGAGCTTGGTCAGAGCCAGGGACATCTTGTCCTGCTCGGCCTTGGTCTTGGGCTCGATGGCAACGTCAATAACGGGCTTAGCGAACTCGATCTTCTCGAGGACGATCTCCTTGCCCTCGGCGCACAGGGTGTCACCGGTGGTGGAGTTCTTGAAGCCGACGCAAGCGACGATGTCGCCGGCGGCAGCGTCGTCACGGTCGATACGCTCGGCGGCGTTCATCTCGAGGATGCGGCCGAGGCGCTCGCGCTGACCGTTGGAAGCGTTGACAACGTAGGAGCCGGACTCGGCGCGGCCGGAGTAAACGCGGACGTAGGTGAGCTTACCGACGAACGGGTCGGTCATGATCTTGAAGACCAGGCCGGAGAAGGGCTCGTCGAAGGAAGGATGACGCTGAATCTCCTCGCCGGTGTCCGGATCGGTACCGGTGACGGCCTCGACGTCAAGCGGGCTGGGCAGGTAGTCGACGACAGCGTCGAGCAGCTCCTGAACGCCCTTGTTCTTGTAGGCGGAACCCACGAAGACGAGGTTGAGCTCGTTGGCCAGAACGCCCTTGCGCAGAGCAGCCTTGAGCTCCTCGACGGTGAAGTCCTCCTCCATGAGGATCTTCTCCATGAGCTCGTCGTCAAAGCTAGCAGCAGCGTCGAGGAGCTCCTCGCGCTTGGTGGCAGCGATGTCGGCAAACTCAGCCGGGATCTCGTCCATCGGCTCGGGGTAGGTCATGCCCTTCTCGTCGGCCTTGAAGTCCCATGCAGTCATGGTAACGAGGTCGATGACGCCCCAGAAGTTGTCCTCGGCGCCCATCGGGACCTGAGCGGCCACGGCGTTGGCGTCGAGACGATCCTTCATGGTCTCGATAGCGTTGAAGAAGTCAGCGCCCACGCGGTCATACTTGTTGATGAAGGCGATGCGGGGGACGTTGAAGGTAGAAGCCTGACGCCAAACGGTCTCAGACTGGGGCTGAACGCCGGCAACGGCGTCGAAGACGGCGACAGCGCCATCGAGGACGCGCAGGCAGCGCTCGACCTCGGCGGTGAAGTCAACGTGGCCCGGGGTGTCGATGATCTGGATGCGGTAGTCCTTACCGTCCTTGTTCCAGAAGCACGTGGTAGCAGCGGAGGTAATGGTTACGCCGCGCTCCTGCTCCTGAACCATCCAGTCCATGGTGGCAGCGCCCTCATGGACCTCACCGATCTTGTGGGTCTTACCGGTGTAGTAAAGAATACGCTCGGTCGTGGTGGTCTTACCGGCATCGATGTGAGCCATGATGCCGATGTTACGGGTATCGGAAAGCTTGTACTTAGGCTTAGCCATGTTAGTTCCTTACCTTAACTTACCAACGATAGTGAGAGAACGCGCGGTTGGCCTCGGCCATCTTGAAGACGTCCTCACGCTTCTTGACGGAAGCGCCCAGGCCGTTGGAGGCGTCGAGGATCTCGTTGGCGAGACGCTCGGCCATGGTCTTCTCCTTGCGAGCGCGGGAGAAGTTGACGATCCAACGGATACCCAGAGCGGTGGAACGACGGGAGTTGACCTCCATCGGGACCTGATAGGTAGCGCCACCGACACGCTTGGGCTTAACCTCGAGCGTGGGCTTGACGTTGTCCATAGCCTTCTTGAAGGTAGCGAGAGCGTCGCCACCCTCGGACTTCTCGGCAACGATCTCGAAAGCGGTGTAAACGATGCGCTCAGCGGTGGCCTTCTTGCCGTCAAGAAGGACCTTGTTGATGAGCTGAGTCACCAGGCGGTTGTTGTAAACGGCGTCAGGCTGAACCTCACGACGATTAGCTGCTGCACGACGCGGCATGTGAAATCTCCTTAAGTGTCTACCGTGCGGCGCTTAGGCGGCACACGGCGAAAGTATCAAAACGTTATCTGGCTTATTTGGCCTTGGGGCGCTTAGCACCGTACTTGGAACGGGCCTGCATACGGTTCTGGACCGGAGCAGCGTCGTAGGCGCCACGGATGACGTGATAACGGACACCAGGGAGGTCACGGACACGACCGCCGCGGACGAGCACGATGGAGTGCTCCTGCAGGTTGTGGCCCTCACCCGGGATGTAAGCAGTAACTTCGATGCCGTTGACAAGGCGAACACGGGCAACCTTACGAAGAGCCGAGTTCGGCTTCTTGGGGCTCGTGGTGAAGACGCGGGTGCACACGCCGCGCTTCTGGGAGTTGTGCTGCAGAGCAGCGTTCTTGGACTTCTTGGGCACGGAACGACGGCCCTGGCGAACCAGCTGGTTAATAGTAGGCAAAGCGTACTCCTTCTCGAATGATTCCAGCTTTCTGTAAAGTGCAACGGCTTGAATCGAGGGGTCAGCATCCCCCTACGAAACACGCAGTTCGATAGGATACGTGGCGTTAGCTGTGCCGTCAACAGACCACGCCGCCGGGCGTATCCCAAAATTGGCACATTTCCGCAAAGCCTACACAAAAGGAATCCCCTCCTGTGCACGGGGGCGGATTCCCGGCCCGGGCGGCCCGCCGTTTAAGTTTGCTGCTCTACAGTCCTGCGCAAGACGGAAAGCACATTAAGTGCTTTC
>URTP01000182.1 GCA_900550835.1 uncultured Collinsella sp.
GCACGTATTTGCATCCGAGAGGAGAAAACATACCCATGAAGGCACTCTACAATGACGGTTCGGTGGCCGAGCTCCCGCAGGACGAGGTTACGCACGTCATCCGCCACTCTGCCGCGCACATCATGGCGCAGGCCATCAAGCGCCTGTACCCCGAGGCCGACTTTGCCTACGGCCCCGCGACCGACAACGGCTTCTACTACGACGTCGACCTGCCCGAGGGCGTCAAGATCAGCGAGGACGACTTCCCCGCGATCGAGGCCGAGATGAAAAAGATCGTCAAGGAGAACCTCAAGTTTTCCGTGTACGAGAAGCCCCGCGCCGAGGCCATCGCCCTTATGGAGGAGCGCGGCGAGAAGTACAAGGTCGAGCACATCGGCGACCTGGACGACGACGCCCGCATCACCTTCTACCAGCAGGGCGACTACATCGACATGTGCGTCGGCCCCCACATCTGCTACACCAAGGCGCTGAAGGCCTTTAAGCTTACCGGCGTCTCGGGCGCCTACTGGAAGGGCGACAAGGACAACAAGATGCTCACCCGCATCAACGGCGTCGCCTTTGCCACCAAGGAAGAGCTCGATGAGCACATGCACATGCTGGAGGAGGCCAAGAAGCGCGACCACCGCAAGATCGGCCGCGAGATGGACCTCTTTATGATGCGCGACGAGGCCCCCGGCTTCCCGTTCTTCCTGCCCAACGGCATGATCCTTAAGAACACGCTGCTGGACTACTGGCGCGAGATCCACCACAAGGCCGGCTACGTGGAGATCTCCACGCCGCTCATCATGAACAAGCAGCTGTGGAAGACCTCGGGCCACTGGGACCACTACAAGGACAACATGTACTCCACCGTCATCGACGACGAAGAGTACTGCATTAAGCCCATGAACTGCCCGGGCGGCGTGCTGGTGTATGCCTCCAAGCCGCACTCCTACCGCGAGCTGCCCATCCGCGCCGGCGAGATTGGCCTGGTGCACCGCCACGAGCTGCGCGGCGCCCTGCACGGCCTGTTCCGCGTGCGCTGCTTTAACCAGGACGACGCCCACCTGTTTGTGCGTCCCGACCAGCTGACCGATGAGATCGTGGGCGTGGTCAACCTCATCGACTCCGTGTACCAGAAGTTTGGCTTTAAGTACCATGTAGAGCTTTCCACCCGCCCCGAGGACTCCATGGGCTCCGACGAGGACTGGGCTCGCGCCGAGGAGGGCCTGCGCACCGCTCTGGAGAAGCTGGGCATGAACTATGAGGTCAACGAGGGCGACGGCGCCTTCTATGGCCCCAAGATCGACTTCCACCTGGAGGACTCGCTCGGCCGTACCTGGCAGTGCGGTACCGTGCAGCTCGACTTCCAGATGCCGCTCAACTTTGATCTGGAGTACGTGGATGCCGACGGCACCAAGAAGCGCCCCATCATGCTGCACCGCGTGTGCTTTGGCTCCATCGAGCGCTTCATTGGTATTCTGATTGAGCACTTTGCTGGCAAGTTCCCCACCTGGCTGGCTCCCGTGCAGGTCAAGGCACTTCCCGTCTCCGAGAAGAGCCGCGACTATGCCCACGAGGTGTGCGCCAAGCTGGAGGAGGCCGGCATCCGTGTGGTCTGCGACGACCGCGACGAGAAGATCGGCTACAAGATCCGCGAGGCTCGCAGCATCGACCGCGTGCCCTATATGCTCATCCTGGGCGAGAAGGAGGTCGAGGCCGGCAACATTTCCGTCCGCGATCGCTCCAACGAGACCGTTCAGATGAGCGTTGATGAGTTTGTTGCCAAGGTGACCGAGGAGATCAAGACTCGCGCCTAAGGCAAGCTTCGCAACAATTAACAAAGGCGACCGTCCACAAAGGGCGGTCGCCTTTTTTCATGCTCAAATAAGAAAAGCCGCTGGTTGAGCGGCTTTTTTTGTTGCACAAAAAGGTACAGGTTTTTGTATCTTTCGACAAACGACATTATACGAGCAATTAATCAGCGTTTGCCCAGATTACGCAAAATGCACTGCTGATAGGTACATCTCCATACCCCTCTACAAAAACCTGTACTTTTGCGACTGCGCCTAGCTGCGAGCGAGAAGCCTGTTCTAAACGCCCCTGCATTTGCGTGGATCGCAAAGCAAAAAGAGGGGTCGATAACATGGAGCAGACGGCACGGCGCCAAGAGCAGCTGCCGGGCGCATTTAACTGCGCCACCACCAACAGCCAGCACGGCCGCGTCCGCTGGTATCTGGTCCACACCCCCCATGGAAAAGAGCGCGAGACCTGCGAAAAGGTCCGCCGAATTATCCCGCACGAGCTGATGCAGAACGCTTTTGTGATGCAAAAGGAGTTCTGGTTTAAGCGGGACGGTGCCTGGTCGCTCCAAACCAAACCCATGTACAAGGAATATTTCTTCGTCGCCACGCACGATGTCGCAGCGCTTGATAGGGCCCTGGCCCAGCTGAGCTTTGGCTGCCGCATCGCCGGCAGTAGGGAGCGGGCGTACATGCCCATGCCGGACGATGCGCAGGATTGGTACCGCAGCGTGTTGGATGACGACGGTGTGGTGCGCAACAGCGTGGCGCGCATAGAAGACGGCGTGTTGCACATAGAGCAGGGTCCCTTGGTGGGGCAAGAGGCCCGTGTAAAGAAGATCGATCGTCATAAGCGCTGGTGCCTGGTGGACGTGGGCGATGGTGGCTCCACATTTAGGGAGCTGCTACCGCTTGACGTGCCCAGCAAAACGTAAGGGAGACGTTGCACCGGCAAATTACTTGGTTTTTGGATTCATAGATGGGGGGGGGTTCCTGGGGACAGGAACGTGAGTTTTATTGTGGCTGCTAAAGAAGTAACAGAGAATAATGCGCCTGCGGGGGCCGCGCTGATTGCGCAGGCCATGGACCGGCGCGAGGGCGCTGGTCGCTACAAGGCCATGCAATCCATCATGGACTGGGACCGCTCGCGCCTGGCCTACCGGGCCGTCAAGCGCACGTTCGACATCGCGTTCAGCGGCTGCGTGTTGGCCGTCATCGCCGTACCCAGCCTTGTGCTCGCCGCGGCCATCCGCCTGGAGAGCGAGGGCAACCCGTTCTA
>URTP01000183.1 GCA_900550835.1 uncultured Collinsella sp.
CGTAGCCACATCGATGCGCGTGGCGCCGGGCGTTACGCTCTGGGGTCCCGTCGCGGCGCCCGAGCAAGCCGAGCTCATGGCGCGTCCGGTGGAGCTACTGCTTGATGTTCTGCGTCGCGAATCGGACGTGGTCTTTATCGATACCTCGGTCTTTTGGGGCGACGCCGTGGCGGCTGCGGTGGCGGCGAGCGACCGTTGCCTGGTCGTTGGCGATGCGGCGGTGTCGTCCGCGACATCGGCGTCGCGCGTCATCGAACTGGCAAGTCGAGTAGGTGTGCCGCGCACGCGCATGAGCGCCGTGTTCAACCGGTTCGGTGCGCGCGGGGCAGACGAGGACGTCGCCATGCGCTTTGAGATTGCCTGTGCGTTGAGCTCCAAGATTCGTATCGCCGATGGCGGGCAGGATCTCGCCGCGCTCATGGCGTTTGGGCGCGCTGACGAGGCGGTGGGGCAGACCAGCGCTTTTGCGACTAGCATGCGCGAGGCCACGCGCGAGATGCTCGTGGAACTGGGGTGCGCCGTCGGCCCTTGGAGCGATATGGTCGCCGACCGTGCAACGCGTACCGAACGCCCGCGTATCCGCCTTCCCTGGTCGCGCGAGGGTGATCAGCGATGAGCCTGCAAACGAGGATTAAGGCTGCCGGCGCTGCAGCGGCGGCAGCGCCTGTAGATGCGGGGCGTCGCCGCGCGGTGAAACGACGCACCAAGCGCGCCGTGATGGACCGCATGGGTTACGACGAAGTGGCGCGTATCAGCGCCTATATCGACCCGGCACTTGCCCGCTCGGAATTGCGTCCTGCGGTGGAGGCGGCGCTCAATGTTGAGGAGTCGACCGATCTCGCGACGCCCGAGCGCGAGACCATCATCGACGAGATCTTGGATGACGTGGTGGGCTTGGGGCCGTTGCAGCCGCTCATCGAGGACGACACCGTTACCGAGATCATGATCAACGGCTGCCGCTCGGCTTTCTTTGAACGCGGCGGCGTCTTGTACCCCATCGAGCATGCGTTTGAGGATGATGAGCAGATCCGTGTGCTTATCGACCGCATTATCTCGCCACTTGGCCGCCGTATCGACGAGCGCAGCCCCATCGTCAACGCCCGCCTCAAAACGGGCTATCGCGTCAACGCGGTGATTCCGCCTGTGGCGATTGACGGACCGATTCTCACCATCCGAAAGTTCTCGGACCGTATCTGCTCGCTGGACGAGCTCGTGGGGTTGGGATCGCTGCCGCTTTGGTATGCGCAGCTGCTGTCGTGTGCGGTGTCGCTGCGACAGGACCTGGCGGTTGCGGGAGGCACGGGATCTGGTAAGACCACCCTGCTCAACGCGTTGTCATGTGAGATTTCCACCGGCGAGCGCATCGTGACGATCGAGGACTCTGCCGAGCTCAAGTTTGCGCATCATCCGCACGTGGTGCGCTTAGAGGCGCGCGAGGCTTCAATTGAGGGCGAGGGCGCGGTGACGATCCGCGACCTGGTAACTAATGCCCTACGCATGCGCCCCGACCGCATCGTGGTGGGCGAGGTGCGCGGTGCCGAGTGCTGCGACATGTTGCAGGCCATGAACACGGGCCACGACGGGTCGCTCACCACACTTCATGCGGGTTCAGAACAGGAGACCGTGGTGCGTCTGACGTTGCTTGCACGTTATGGCATCGATCTGCCGAGCGAGCTCATCGAGGAGCAGATTGCCATGGCGCTCGACGGCATCGTGATGTCCGAGCGCCACGCCGATGGCAGGCGTTTCGTCTCCTCGTATTCGGGGGTGCGACGCGCCGCATCGGGTGGCGTAGAGCTCGAGCGCTATGTGACGTTCGATGCCGCCGAGCGCACCTGGACGCTTGACCGCGAGCCGCCGTTTATCGCAGAAGGCCTGCGGTCGGGGACGCTCACACAAGAGGAGGTGGACGAATGGAGATCACTGTGCCCCTCGTCGTAGGGGGCTTGGCAGGGCTTTCTGTCGCGACGGCGTGCGGAGTGGAACCTCGTGTGCCGCAGGTACCGCCGGCGGAGCTGGCACGTCAGGCGCTCGAGACGGTGGCAGAGAAGCTGCCGCGTGAGCTGGTGGAAAACGATCTGCTGAAAAAGATCGCCCGTTCGTGGGCATCGCTGGCTCCGGCGCATCGCCTTGGCCTCGTGATCGAAGATGCTTCGGGACGTTTGGCGTTTCTGCTGCTATCGAGCGGTGTCTGCTGCGTTTTACTAACGATGGTGTCGTTATCGCCCCTCGGATTTGCCTCGGGACTTGTTGCTCCGTTTGCCGTTGGTGCCGCTTGGGATGGCTTTGAGAGCCGGCGCGAGCAACACGATGCAGAAGAGGCAATGCCCGAGGCGTTTACCGCACTTTCCATGTCGCTTGCCTCGGGACATTCGCTGGCCCAGGGCATGCGCTTTGTGGGCGCTCATGCGCAAGAGCCAGTGCATACCGAGTTTTTGCGGGTGGCGGCGGCGATCGATTGCGGCATCTCGGCGACCGACGCGCTCGATGACTTGCTCGTGCGTATCGACGCCCCCGGTCTTTCGCTTGTGACCTTGGCGCTTAAGGTGTCTCAGCGCACCGGCGCTCCGCTTGCCGACTTACTGTCCGAGGCATCGAGCATGGTGGGGGAGCGCATTGAGCTCAAGCGCCGCCTGGATGTTAAGACGTCGCAGGCTCGCATGTCTGCGCATATGGTCGCGGCGATGCCGGCGGGCATGTGCGCGGTGTTGGCGCTGCTTTCGGCAGATTTTCGTCGCGGTCTTGCGACGCCTGCCGGCGCGGGCGCTGTGGTGCTGGGTCTTGCCCTCAACGCCGTTGCCCTGGTGGTTATCCGGCGCATTATGAGGGTGGAGCTATGAGCGCCCTGGTTGCAGTTGCGGCTTGCCTGTGCGCTCTGAGTGTATTTGTCGCGACGGGTTTGGATCGGGTGGATGCGCGCAAGATCGCAGGGGCCTGCAAGCGCGAGGCGGTGCTGGTCGCTGCTGCGGGTTGCTCGGTGGTCGATGCTCTGACCGCGCGAGTGAAGGGCGCGGTTGGAGCGGGCGGCCCGGCGCGAGTGTCGCTCGGCGAAG
>URTP01000184.1 GCA_900550835.1 uncultured Collinsella sp.
TCGGCGAGTGCCTTCTTGGCGGCGTTCATCTCGCGCATGGCCGAAGCGCCCTGTGCGATAAAAGTGCCCACGGCGTTCGCAGTGTTCGAGACGGCGGTTCCCAGGTCGCGGCTCGCGGCAGGGGCGTGCGGGGCGATCGGGCGACCGGTGTCAGCGGCGTCAACATCGGTAGTTTGTGGCGCGGCGATATTGCCGGTGCCGCCTTCAATCACGGAAAAGCCCGCTGCATGCGGGTCAACGGCGTCCGCGCCAATCGTGGGATGTTCGAGCTGCAGAAACGAGGGCATGGTGCTGCCCTGGTCGGCAACCGGGGTCTCGCCGGGCACAAACGTCGAGGCGGCCTCGGCAGCCTCTTCCTCCTCGGCGTCAACGTCGGCATCGGCGACAGCGTCCTTCATCGCTTTGACGGCATCCATCATGGAATCCATGACAGCATCGAGTTCTTCTTCCGAAGATACCTCGATGGGGCCTGCTGCTTGCGGGGCGGCGTCCTTTTCGGGGGCGTCGTCCTGAGCGGCCGAATCGTCGTTTTGCTCGTCGGCATCTTCGGCCGCAGGGATTTCCGTCGCAGCGCCGTTATCCAGAGTGGCGTCGTCGATGTCGGTATCATTGCAGGTCGCAGCGTCAGTATCTGCGGCGACGTCTGCTGAATCATCAATATGCTGTTGAGTCTGGGGGTCCAGCTCGTCTGTCATAGGCATGTGCTCCTCATCGTTGTTCGTCACCCTATGATAAAGTCTCGCGCCGACATCCCGCGCGCCGCAGCAAAGTTCCAAAACGTGTTCGATGGCTCGTGTCGATAGCAAAAACTCGGCCACTTTGTCCAGTTTGTACTTGACAATCCCTTCGCCGAAAGACGTTATGCCGTTCGCCTACCGAGGCCTTTTCTATTCACTTGAACACGCTAAAGTTGCATTTCAGCTTTTGGCGCGTGAAGTTGGATGCGCGCAGTCGACGGGCGGGCCCGTCGCGATTTGAAAGGACTTCGTATGGGACTTTTCACTGGTAAGACCGTGATCGTTACCGGCGGCGGCAAGGCCACGCTCAAGGACGGCTCCGCTGGATCCATCGGCTACGGCATCGATATCGCCTTTGCCAAGGAGGGCGCGAACCTCGTCATCACCGGCCGCAACGTCGCCAAGCTCGAGGCTGCCAAGGAGTCTCTTGAGGCTGAGTACGGCGTCAAAGTTCTGCCTGTTCAGGCCGATGTTTCTGCCGGTCAGGACAACGAGGCCGTCGTGCAGAACGTTATCGACAAGGCGATTGAGGAGTTCGGTCGCATCGACGCCGTCGTCAACAACGCTCAGGCCAGTGCCTCGGGTGTGACCATCGCCGACCACACTATGGACCAGTTTAACCTGGCCATTTACTCCGGCCTGTACGCCACCTACCTGTACATGCAGAAGGCCTATCCGCACCTGAAGGAGACCAAGGGTTCCGTGGTCAACTTTGCTTCGGGCGCCGGCCTGTTTGGCAACTATGGCCAGTGCAGCTATGCTGCCGCCAAGGAGGGCATCCGCGGCCTGACCCGCGTCGCCGCCAACGAGTGGGGCAAGGACGGCATTAACGTCAACATCGTGTGCCCGCTTGCCTGGACCGCTGCGCTCGAGAACTTCCAGGATGCCTATCCCGAGGCGTTCAAGGCCAACGTCCACATGCCGCCGGCGGGCCACTACGGCGACGTCGAGAAGGAGATCGGCCGCGTGGTCGTTCAACTCTGCGGTCCCGACTTTAAGTACATGAACGGCGAGACCGTCACCCTTGAGGGTGGCATGGGCCAGCGTCCTTAGGGGTTCCGCCGTTCTACCGAACGGCGGACCGGCCGACGCTGCGCGGGCGCCCTGATCGACGTGCCGAAGCTCCTCACCCTTGGGGCTATGCCGCGGTACGAGGCCAGGTGGTCATGGTCCGGGAACCTCGCGATGTCGAATGACACCGCGAGGTTCGCCGCCGTCCTCGGCGGCCTCGACCCCCGAGTGGGCGATCCCCACGCGCTAACGCCTGCAAACAAGGGGATTGCCAAGACGCCGCCGGGCACCTCCGTCATAGACGTGGAAGTGCGGCCGCGCTGAAGCACTGCGCGGTGTCTGCTCGCTTATGTGCGCATCACGAAGGAAGACCAGATCGGTGAGCGGGATTGGCCCGAAGTCGAGAGATTCCCATCAGCCTCTCGTCGGTCGATGACCGGTTCACCACGCAGGAAGAGCGTGACGGAAGGTCTCGCAAAAAGGCTCCGAGCGCGGCGTGCTCATGTCCGTCGTGGTGCGCCCGAAGGGGGGGACGGCTGCTACGAGCTCGATCATTTGCGAGGAGAAGACGAACCAGTCGTTGCAGATCCAATATGGATCTCGCCGACCTCGGCAAGCTGCTCGATGAGTGGAAGCCCTGTCGGGTCGTCTATTTCAACACCACCCAGAATGATGGTGTCATCGCGCAGGTCGATCTGCGTGTTGAGCACAGCGAGGTTAAAGCCGGAGGCCACAAATCCGATAGCAGCCAGGACGAGCCCCGTGGCAACAAGCCCACCCGCTACGGCAAGGTAAATCCTTTTTACGCTGGACATGTTTGCACTCCTTCCTATGCCGTGAGCGGCGCCGCTTCGGCGCCCATGCGGCTCTTATTGCCTCGATCTTTCCAGAAGGGCGAAACGGCTTTCTTCGCCCAAAGGGCAGAGAGGCGCGCGATCTGCTTGGACGCCGTCCAGGCGCCGGCTCCCGTGAGGAGCGCCACACCGATGGAAGCGAATCCCATTCCCATCGAGGCCAAAACGTACGGAACATGCCCGATAATGATGCCGTCCACGGCGAACAGGAGCCCTACCAGGCCCGCGCCCCCGAATGCCGCGGCCACGATCCACACGCAGAGCGCAAGAACCCAAATACAGATGTAGACTGCAGCGGCAACGGCGACGAACGCGAGCAGCAGCGGAATCCATACCGGAGAGCCCACGATGGCGAGCGCCCATAGAAGTGCCGTGCTCTTGCGCTTGGTCCTCGCGATCGCGCGCGGCACGGCGGGCAGTTCGTCGAGCGTTGCCTCGGCGACCTCACC
>URTP01000185.1 GCA_900550835.1 uncultured Collinsella sp.
GTTCGCACGGGCGACGGCTTCGTCCGCTCGGGCGACCCCGCCTCGGTGGTGGGCGTGCTGGCCATCGTTGCCGAGCCCGACGTGCTGACGCATGAGGAGCGGACACTTGCCGATGCCATCGTGAGCGAAGGCGAGCTGGCGCTCGACCGCGCCCGCGCCATGGAGGCCCGCGAGGAGGCGGCGGTGCTCGCCAAAAACGAACAGCTGCGCGCCGACCTGCTGCGCTCCATCTCGCACGATCTGCGCACACCGCTTACCAGTATTTCGGGTAATGCCGACGTGCTGCTCGACCAGGGCTCGACCGGCACCGCCGTGCTCGATGCCCAGACGCGCCGCGGCCTGCTTCTATCCATTCGCTCGGATGCGCTGTGGCTCAACGCCACCGTCGAGAACCTGCTCGCCATCACCAAGCTCGAGGGTGGCGGTATGCGCCTGTCGACCACGCTCGAGCTCATGGACGATATCGTCGAGGAGGCGCTGCGCCACGTGAACCCTGCCGTGCGCGAGCACGACCTTAAGGTGGTGGCGTGCGATGAGCCGGCGCTCGTCAACGTCGATGCACGCCTGATGGTGCAGCTGGTGGTCAATCTGGTGAACAACGCCATCACCTATACGCCTGCGGGTTCGCATATCGTAATCTCGATTGGCGTCCATGATGGATGTGTGGCGTGCTCGGTGGCCGATGACGGCCCGGGCATTGCGCCCGAGGACCGCGAGCGCATCTTTGAGTCGTTCTACACCGCCAACCATGGTCTGGCCGATAGCCAGCGCAGCGTGGGTCTGGGGCTTTCGCTTTGCCGCTCCATTGCGCTGGCACATGGCGGTAGCATAGGGGTTGCCGCGGCGGCCCCGCACGGCTCGGTCTTTACGATTGAGCTTCCCGCCGCCGACGTTTCGTTTGATAAGGAGTAGCGCTGTGCCGAACTCTGCCGTGAAACCGCTCATCTTGGTCGTTGAGGACGATCCCGCCGTCCGCAACCTTATCGTCGCCGCGCTCGAGGCGCACGGTTTGCGCCATATGGCTGTGGAGACCGCCCACGCCGCCATCGCCGCCGCTTCGTCGCAGGCGCCGAGCATTGTGCTGCTCGATCTGGGCCTGCCCGATATGGACGGCGTCAAGGTGGTGGAGTCGGTGCGCGCGTGGTCGGGCATGCCGATCATCGTGGTTTCGGCGCGCAGCGAGGACGCGGACAAGATCCGAGCGCTCGATGCCGGCGCCGATGACTACCTGACTAAGCCGTTTTCGGTCGAGGAGCTGCTCGCGCGCATTCGCACCACGCTCAGGCGCCTTTCGTATGCGCAGGCGGGCGGTGTTGTCTCCGAGGGCTCGTTCGATACCGGCGAGTTGCATATCGATTTTGATGCCGGCATCGCCACGATGGATGGCGAGGAACTGCATCTGACGCCGATCGAGTACAAGCTCTTGTGCCTGCTGGCACACAACGCCGACAAGGTGCTGACGCACCAGTTTATCTTGCACGAGATCTGGGGTACGGCGACCAAGAGCGACCTGGCGAGCCTGCGCGTCTTTATGGGCACGTTGCGTAAGAAGATCGAGTCCGACCCCGCGCATCCGCGTTACATCCAAACCCATGTAGGCATTGGCTACCGCCTAGTCACCCAAGGCTAGATCGCCAACCACCATCCCAATATGAGTTGCGGTGAAATACGGTCTAAATTTGCCTAATTCCAGGCAAAACAGTCCGTATTCCACCGCAACTTTGTTATCTGCCCTTAGGCTTGCTGGCGTAGAACTTCTTCTTTTTGGGCTTGCCGGCGGGGGAGGGTTTGCCGGCAAAGTTGGACTTGCCGTTGCCGGCCTGCGCGTGCGCGGGTACTGCCGCACGGGGCTTGCGGGCCTCGGGGTTGCGCAGCTCCTCGGTTCGCTCGGCAATTTCCTCGGCGCTAAAGCCGACCTCGGCCATGGCGTCCTCGATGGGCAGGCGGCGCACGATATAGCAATGGTGCACCTTCTGGTTGCGTGCGAAGTCCTCGGGGATGGTCTGCGCCGTTATGTCCTGTAGCACCACGCCCGCGCGTGCGAGCTTGCGTGTCTCGGGGCGGAAGCCTCGCAGGTTGCAGCTAAAGATGGCATGGCCGCCCTGTGCGAGCAGGCGCGATACGCCGGCCAACAGCTCAACATGGTCGCGCTGGACATCCCAGGTGCGGCGGCCCATCTTGGACGAGTTCGAGAACGTGGGCGGGTCGACAAAAATCAGGTCCCAGCGGTTGCGCGTCTGGCGCTGGTCGCGAATCCAGGCGAGCACGTCGTCGCGCACAAAGTGATGCTGCGGACCCACAAAGCCGTTCTGGCGCATGTTGCGCTCGGCCCAGTCCAGATAGGTGTTGGAGAGGTCGACCGTCACGGTCTCCTCGACGCCGCCATCGGCCGCGTAGCAGGTGGCGGTGCCGGTGTAGGCAAACAGGTTGAGGAAGCGACGCGCCTGCTTGGCGTGCTCGCGCACCAGGTTGCGGGTGACGCGGTGGTCCAAGAAAATGCCCACGTCCAGGTAGTCGTCAAAGTTGACGGCAAAGGTAAGGCCGCCCTCTTCGATGAGCGGGAGGCGACGGCGCGCGATGTTGGCGCGTTCGCCCGATCCGCCCTTGCCGGCGCCCTGCTTGCCGTACTGCGAGCCACCGCGCGAACGCATGCGGGCCTTGGCGTGCACATGCTCGGCGGGAACATCTAGGATGCGCGGCGCGATAGCCAGAATGTCGAGCATACGGGCCTGAGCCAGTGCGGGGTCGATGGTCTTGGGCGCGGCGTATTCGGCGATGACGAGCCAGCGGCCCGGAGTCTGCGGGCAACCCTCGTACAGATCGATGGCGGCGGAGTAGTCGGGCAGGTCGGCATCGTAGACGCGGTAGCAGCTCACGCCCTCGCGCTTGGCCCACTTGCGGCGCAGACGGGCATTCTTGCGCAGGCGGTTGGCGAACTGCCCGGACTCGGGGATGAGCACGGGCAGCGGCTTGCCGTCGCCCAGGTCGAGCGTGGCGGCAGGTTCGGGCATGGGGGTGTTGGCGGCT
>URTP01000186.1 GCA_900550835.1 uncultured Collinsella sp.
TAAACCGAACCTCATACGAGTCAAGAAACGCGATGACGAACGTGCCCGCATCGGACGATGGAGGCTGACCGCGTTATCCAAAAAAACGGGGCAGACTCCAGTGCGGAGTCTGCCCCGAAAAGAGAATGGCAAAGCAAGAACGTGGATGGACGAGAAAAGTGTCCGCAAGTCTCATGGGCATCACATCCCACCTGCCAAAGGGATGGGTGAGCGAGCGTTACTCCTGCTCGGACTCCTCAGCCTGCTTACGGCTGCGGATGAGGTGCGCCACGCCGATGCACAGCACCGCGCCACCAGCGATCCAAGTGAACGTCACGCCGTTAAGGCCGGTGAGGGGAAGGCCAACCTGCTTGGTATCGCCAACGGTGATGTTGAAGTAGCCATCGGTGTCCTTCTCCGAGCCGGTCTGCGCCGCTAGCTTGTTATCACCGACATTCCTATCGGTAAGGCCAGCGATGATCTTGTCACTCTGGTTCTTGCTATCAAGCGTGCCAGAGAGCGCAGTAAGACCAGCGTCCGGATCATTGGCGTTCATGGTCGGCTTGATCTCGAAGGTGAAGGGTTCGACCTTGGTGTAACCATCGGGAGCAGAAGTTTCCGTGACCGTATAGACGCCAGCATCGAGACCGGTAAGCGTAATGACACCATCGGGGTCCATCGAAAGCTCAACCTTGCTGTCGCTCAAAGTGCCGTCACTATTGACATATTTAACGTTTGCGCTGTTCTCGTCACCGTTAGTTGTGTCACCAGCTGCGATGGTGAACTTAGCACCTTTCAGCGCCTTCTCAGTGCCAAGGTCAACCTTGTTGATCTTGAGACCGTAGGTGTAGTCCTTGACCGTATCGGACTCCGAGGTGCCAGTGCCACCTGACATGGGGTTGTTAGAATACTCGAGCGTAACGGTGTTGGGGTTGCCATTCAGCTGGTTGTTTGCACCCGCAATAATCGCGCTTGCGTTGAGCCTCGCCCTGTAGAAAACGACGATTTCAGTCTTCCCATCAATCGTAAGCTCTTCGCCATTTTTCGCAGTGGCCGACTTCAAGCCCTTTTCGCCCTTATTAAAATTGACTACCAGGTCACGACTAGAGCCAGAGGGGTTAATCACATTGTAGCTAGTCGAATCGATCTTGGTATATACACCATTATTCAGTGCATAAACGCTGAGCGAGCCCTCGATGTAGTCGAGACCGGCCGACAGCTGATCCGTGAACTTGTAGGAATAGGAGTCATAGCTGGCGTAGTTATCTGCAATCGTACCGGTAAGCCTATAGTTCACTTCCTGGCCAACTTGGGAGTCGGCAGCGTCCACCCAGTCAGTCTCGCCGGTAATGTCACCGCCCTTCACCTTAGAATCATCGAGGATCTTTTTCTCAACCGTGGGGATGCTGGTCTTCTCATGGACAGTTACGGCGCTACCGCCCACGACTGCAAAGATCGGGGACGTGCCAGTGTTCGGCTTGGTCGAATCGAGATCGCTGGTCACAAACAGGTAGTAACCGTTGCCATGCGCCTGATCAGGAGTCCAAGAATTACCAGTAGGGATGTTGGTCGCGGCAGGTTTCTCACTCTTAACGGCATTCGCAACTGCGTAGAGAACATTGTTGGTAGCGATTCGCGTTCCATCAGTCGATGTTGATCCTGCAGTAGTGGAACCCGCATGTGCCATGAGGAAGTCGGCTACTTCCTGGGCCGTAGGACTGTCAGACAGCTGGTCCTTAGCCTCCAAGCTGCCATAACCCTTCCAGTCTTTCGTAATGGCATCAATCACCTTCTCGCCAACCGTATCGCTTGCCCACGTGATGTTCTGAGCGGTCTTGCCGCCGTTTTCAGCGTCGGTCACCGTAGCCTTAAAGATCTGGTATGCCTTGAACTTGGTGCTCTCGTTACCCTCGACCTGGCTGATTATGATGCTATTGCCGCCCTCCGCCGCAAACGCCATGGTCACCGGCGCCATAACTCCGCCGAAGCTCAGCGCTGCCGTGAGGCCGGCGGTTACTGCCAGGCGTGCGATGTTCTTGCTCATGCTCATCTTCTTTTCCTCCGTTTTCCGTTTGATTCTCATTCGATCGATCATCATCTGTCTGTGTCTTAGCATCTACTTCGCTACGTCTCGCCCCGCTCTCTGTGGGGCTGCCAGCTACTCTTTATGGCTGCCACCTCCCCGCTTGACCAGGAGCGCGACCACGATCAGTGCAGCTCCGGCGACCGCTGCAGCGGCCGCGGCGTACATTGCCATATCGCCAGTCGAGGGCATAAAGCCTCCGGTGGTAATGCTAGGGGGTGTGCCGGTGGGCGTGTTGATGAGCGACGCCTCCAGGCTGCCCGTCGACCCGTCCGCGCTGTCGGCGCGCAGGGGCGACTCGGCCGTAATGGTGAGTTTGGGCTTGGCGGCGGCCACCTGGTCGACGTCCAGGCTCTCGGCCTTGACCGTCACGCAGCGCGTGCCCTCAAAGGCGGTGTAGCCCTTGGGCGCCTTGAGCTCGCAGACCTCCAGCTTGCCCGAGTCCACGCCCGAGACGGTCACGCGGCCGTCCTCGCCCGTGGTGACGGTGGCCTTGCCCTCCG
This sequence comes from uncultured Collinsella sp., assembly GCA_900550835.1. GTDB lineage: Bacteria > Actinomycetota > Coriobacteriia > Coriobacteriales > Coriobacteriaceae > Collinsella. The sequence goes on from URTP01000186.1 coordinate 2,566, forward strand.
CATCCCACGTGCCATCGGCCGCTAGCGTGCGGCCGCGGTCGTCGGCGATGCTCAGGACCGCCCCGGCAAGCGGCTTGTCGCCGTCGCTGCTGCGCTTGGTGAGCGCGAGATCCCAGGTGTAGGCGCACGCATCATCGCTCGGCGTGCGAGTGAAGCCGGCATCGCTGAACTGGTCGGCAAAGGGAGAGCGCGGGTAACGCAGGTAGACCTCGTTGGGGTTGCCCTTCGCGATGCCGTGGTTGCACGCGCTGTTGAGCGGCGCGTTGTACACGGCGACCACGCGGGCGCCCGCGGTGAAGGCGTCGGCCCCGCCGAGCGCGGCGATGAGGTCGCCGGTACGCACGGTGAAGGTTCCGTCAACCGCTACCTTGGTGGCGCACTGGGCCGTGATGTCGGTCCAGCCCTTCGCGGGCTCGGTGTCGGCTCGGCCGGCCTTGCCGGTCTGGACG
>URTP01000187.1 GCA_900550835.1 uncultured Collinsella sp.
TCCGCACATGTACGGATGAATGTGGGAGGTGTTCGGATAAAGTTGATACTCAAGGGATCATTTAAGTCTGTCCCCAATGAGTAGCCCTTTGTGCGGAGGTTGCTTTGATGCTTTATACTGGTGCGGTTAGACATCCATCCTGCAATCGAGGAGATTTCCATGGCATCAGACGTTCGCGTCCGCTTTGCACCCTCACCGACGGGCAAGCTGCACATCGGCGGCGCCCGCACCGCTATCTATAACTGGGCTTTCGCCCGCGCAAACGGCGGTACGTTCATTCTGCGCATCGACGACACCGATCCCACCCGTTCCACCGACGAGAACACGCAGATCATTTTGCGCGCCATGCGTTGGCTGGGCTTGGACTGGGACGAGGGCCCCGAGGTGGGCGGCGACTATGGTCCCTATGCCCAGACCGAGCGCCTGGACCTGTACAAGCAGGCCGCCCAGAAGCTTTGGGATGAGGGCAAGGCCTATCCCTGCTTCTGCACCAAGGAGCAGCTCGATGCCGACCGCAAGGCCGCGCAGGAGCGCAAGGACCCCTTCCAGGGCTATCAGCGTCGTTGCCGCGATCTTGATCCCGAGGAGGCCCGCCGCCGCATCGAGGCCGGCGAGTCCTACGTCCTGCGCATCAAGGTGCCCGAGGACCGCGGCGACGTCGTCGTCCACGACGCCGTCCACGGCGAGGTGACCTTCGACGCCAAGGAGCTCGACGACTTTGTCATCTTCCGCTCCGATGGCACGCCCACGTACAACTTCGCGACCGTCGTCGACGACGCCATGATGAAGATTACCCATGTCATCCGCGGCGACGACCACCTGTCCAACACCCCGCGTCAGGTCATGGTCTACGAGGCCCTCGGCGCGCCCGTGCCTACGTTCGCCCACATTTCCATGATCTTGGGTGCCGACGGCAAGAAGCTCTCCAAGCGCCACGGCGCCACCTCGGTGGAGGAGTACCGCGACGCTGGTTACCTGTCCGACGCCTTCGTCAACTATCTGGCGCTGCTCGGCTGGTCGCTCGACGGCGAGACCACAATCATTCCGCGCGATGTCCTGGCCAGCAAGTTCTCGCTCGACCGCATCTCCAAGAACCCGGCGACCTTCGACCCCAAGAAACTCGACTGGGTCAACGCCGAGTACATCAACGGCATGTCCGATGCCCAGTTTGCCGACGAGATCATGGTCCCCGAGCTGCACGAGGCGGGTCTCATCGAGGGCAACGTCGAGTACGGCGAGGATTGGATCGATGCGCTTGCCGCCATCGTCAAGCCGCGCACCAAGATGCCGGCCGACGCCGTGACCGTCGCCGCTCCCATCTTTGCTACGGCCGAGACGCTCGAGTATGACGAGAAATCCGTCAACAAGGGCCTGGCCAAGGAAGGCATGGGTGCCATCCTGGACGCCGCCAAGGCCGCGCTCGAGGGCGTGGACGAGTGGACGGCTGCCAACATCGACGCCGCGCTTGAGCCGCTGCCCGAGCAGATGGACCTTAAGAAGCGCGTGGTGTTCCAGGCCGTGCGCGTCGCCGTCTGCGGCAACATGGTGAGCCCCCCGCTGGGCGAGACCATGGCGCTCGTCGGCCGCGACGACTGCCTGGCGCGCATCGACCGCGCCCGCACGATGGCGCTGTAATCGCTGCGCAAACGTTTGTATCCGAGCCCCGTTCACCCGAGCGGGGCTCTTGTTTCTAAAGACGTATGGGATGGGAGGTATAGAGGCCATGGCCGAGCAACTATCACTGTTTGGTTCACCGGAACCGGAGGAGTCTCCGGCGGCACCGGCATCCGCTGCTGTCTCGGCCAAGCCCGATCCTGCACCTGAGCCCATTGCCGCCTACTCGTGCGTGGTTCTCGATATCCCCACCCGTGCGCTGTCCGAACCGTTCGCTTACGGCATTCCTGAGTCCCTTGCCAACGAGGCCCAGGTCGGATCGACGGTCCTGGTCCACTTTGGCAACCGCGCCGCCGCAGGCTACGTCGTCGATATTGCGCCCGAGCTGGGCGACCTGCAAGGCAACAACGCCCTTGACCTTTCGCGCATCAAGCCTGTCGAAGCCATCCTCAGCAAACCGCTCTTTACCGCCGAAGCCGCCCGTATCGCACGCTGGATGAGCCACGAGTACGTCGCAACGCTTTCCGAGTGCCTGCGCCTGTTTTTGCCCCCGGGCGGCAGTCCGCGTGTGGTCAAGGGTGACGACGGCGTGTGGACGGTTGAACGTCCAGCCGTCAAACCCATCCAAAATCGCTGGGTCATGCTCACGCCCGAAGGCTTCGACTATACGCCGCCCAAGACCGCGGTCCGCCAGCGCCAACTCATCGAGGCGCTCCAGTGCGGCCCGGTCACGACGCGCGACCTCAACCTTCTCTATAACAGTATGTCGGCGACCATCAAGGCTCTCGAAAAACGCGGCGTCGTGGTGGTGGAGGAGCGCCGTGCCTGGCGCGGTTGCAGCGAGCAGACCACGCTGTCCTCGGCAAGCGGCAAGGCGCCGGTCTCCCTTACCAACGGCCAGCAACAGGCACTCGCGCAGATTGAGCGCGCCCGTCTGGACGCTCATGGCGACGTGGTGCTGGTCGACGGCGTCACCGGCTCCGGCAAAACCGAGGTCTATCTATCCGCCATCGAGCGCGTGCTCGCGGCTGGCCGCTCTGCCTGCGTGCTGGTACCCGAGATTTCGCTGACAGCCCAGACCGTCGGTCGCTTCCGCTCCCGCTTTGGCGAGACGGTCGCGGTTTTCCACTCGCGTCTTTCGGCCGGCGAGCGCCTGGACCAGTGGGACATGGTTGCCAGCGGTTCCGCCCGCGTGGTCGTCGGCGCACGTTCGGCGCTCTTTTGCCCGCTTGGCGACCTGGGCCTCATCATCATTGACGAGGAGCACGAGACCAGCTACAAGCAGGGGTCCAGTCCGCGCTACCATGCGCGCGAGGTGGCAGCCGAGATGGCGCGCCGCTATCGCTGCCCGCTCGTGCTGGGGTCGGCCAC
>URTP01000188.1 GCA_900550835.1 uncultured Collinsella sp.
CGCTGCCGTTTGCCATGGCAACGCCCACGCCGGCGTCGGCCACCATGCAGGTGTCGTTATCGGCATCGCCAAACACGCAGATGTTCTGGAGCTCCATGTCGTTGAGCTCCGCCACGCGCACAAGGCCGCGAGTCTTGGACACGCGCGGATCCATGAATTCGTAGAGCCGCTGCGTGGTTTGCAGAGCTGCCGCCTTAACAGTGTCATCGGCAAACGTCGACGCCCGCTCAATCACCCGCGGCATTACCTCGGGTGCCATGGTAAACATCACCTTGGGCTGCGGCCCGCGCAAGAACTCGGCAAAATCGACCACCTGGTAGGGCACGCCGTCGACGCGCGACAGGTGCTCGACGCACGCATTGCTCTCGGGCACGTAGAACACGCCGTCTCGGGGGCAGACGGGCGTTGCCGGAAGGTCCGCCATGTGCTTGCAGATGCGCGCGATGGTCTCGCCCGGCAGCGGATAGCTCAGCTCGTTGATGTCGTGCGCACGGTCGATGACCTCGGCGCCACCGCAACCCACGAGCACGTCCACCAGGCCTTCGATGCCCCAGAGCTCGTACATGGCCTCGGTCGCGTGGGCGTCGCGCCCGGTGCACAGGCCAAAGAGCACACCGCGCTCGCGCAGGGCGCGGATCGCCGCCACGGTGCGCGGGGACACCGTGTGCTGGCTCGTGAGCAGTGTGCCGTCGATATCGCAGAACACGGCTTTGATGTGGCTGAAGGTAGTGTCCATGGGGGCCTTTCTGGGTTGTGCGGCGGTGTGGGGTATATTCGCAAACGGCGTACATGGTATACCAAGGCGCAGGCGCGGCCCGTTAAAGCAAAAACCACCACAAAGGTGCCTGGCTCCTTTGTGGTGGAAATGACGTTTGCGGGCCAAACCATCACAACATTCGATGTTTTTCGGCAAAATCGCGATTTTCATCGAATGTTGTGATGGTTTTACTGCCTTGCGGCACGATCAAAATGCCTGCGACCAAACAGCAGCAACGCCGCAGGGACCGCCGTCACGACCATGCCTGCCCCCACGAGTGTCCGTTGTACGCCAAATGTTGCCGCCAGCCACGGGGCAATCGCCAGAGGGGCCACACCAGCGAACATATTGCCAAAGCCCATGACCGAATTGACGCGACCAAGCTGCTCGAGCGGAGCCGTCGTCTGCACAATGGTGTTGTGGAGCGGGTTGACGACACCCCAAGCTATGCCCAGTGCAATCTGGCCGACAAGGGCCACGCCCACGTACGGTGTCCCCACATAGAGCAGACTTCCCAGGCCCACGGACATAAGCGCCACGAGCAGCGTTTTAAGGTTGACCAGGTGCGGCGGCAAGCGGAGCGCGAGCACGGCACCCAGCACCGCGCCGACACCGCAGGCAGACGAGAGCCAGCCCATCCACTCAACGCCAACGTGCAGAACATCGCGATAGAAAAACGACTCGAGCGGATCGAAGGCACCGTAGCCAAAGTTCGAGAGGAAGATGATGCAAAACAGCAGGGCGAGAACGCTGTTGGTGAAGACTGTCTTGATGCTGGCTGCGAAGGTGGCACGGGAGGATGCGCTGGGGTTGGAGCTTTGTCCCGCACGCTCCCCTTCCTCTGCCGAATCGGCATCCGCATGCCCGGCGACATGGCTGGTCTGCGGCCTAAAGCCCCAACCGGCGACGAGCGCCAGCACGGTAAAGAGCATCATGAGCACGAACACCGCGCGCGACGACGCAGCCGCCGCGACAAAGCCACCCAGCGTGGGGCCAACGATGATACTCACGTTTGAAACCATGGCGATGGCGGAGTTGATGTCTTTGAGCTCGACGGGGTCGTTGGTGAGGTAGGCCGGATAGGACGTGGCGACGGGCTGGGCGAATCCCATCACAAAGCCCAGAAACACCGCGCCGAGCAGGACGACGCCGGTCACGCTACCAAAGGCGATGATTGCCGTGCCAGTTGCGACAGCGCCGACGATGCTCAACAAGAAATGGCGGCGCGGACCCCAGGCATCGAGCGCCGCTCCACCCGCAAAGGATCCCAGGATCACGAAAACGTTCATAAAGAGCACTGCCAGCGATGTCGCGACGACCGAGGCATCGTCCGCATAGGTAAGCGTTCCGATGAGCCCGATAAAGTAGCTGGTCTGAAAACCGGTGTAGATGAGGAAGCGCATCGCCACCAGGCGCTTGGCCTGTACGGACAGCGATGATTGAGGCTTTGAGAAAAGAGAGGCGAGCATGGAAACTCCTTGTTTCATACGAATGCGGACGGCGGGCATTCGCCACCGTCTGTCAAATCAATCTATCCGCATGAAACATTAAGGACACATCAGGACCCTTCTCTCCGTTTTTCGCCCGTCATGAACTACTTGGTAGATTGTAAGGCATGTCCCACACATCTACCAAAGCAAAATCCACCACAAAGGTGCCTGGCCCCTTTGTGGTGGAAGTGACGTTTGCCCAGATAAAACCTGCCAAAATAAACCTGTCCCTATTTGGCATGTTATGGCAGCGCAGCGAGCCGGCCCCTAAAGGTGATCTTGGATAAGATCGCAGATGGCTCGGGCGTCGTTGATGTTGATGGCTCGGGTCGCAAAGCCGGCGTCGAAGGCCTGACGCGCCAGAGCCTCGTTGCAGGCAAGGGCCAGCGTGTGGCCGTCGACCAGGTCGAGCGAGCTCTTGCCGCGCAGACGGTCGACACCCGAGCGCGCGACCACGATGTTGTCGAAGCCCTCGGTCTTGTAGCCCTCGATGATCACCACGTCGACATCGTTGTAGCGCGACAGCAGCTCGCGCGCAGGCATCTCGTCCTCCTCGCGCGTGTCGGCGTACTCCGCCCAGCGCGTGGCGCAGATGAGCCCCACGTGTTTGGATCCGGCTTGATGATGGCGCCACGTATCCTTAGCGGGCACGTCGATATCAAAGCCATGATGCCCATGATGCTTGAGCGAACCCACGCGCAGGCCGCGGCGGGTGAGCTCG
>URTP01000189.1 GCA_900550835.1 uncultured Collinsella sp.
AGCATGGAAAAACTGAAGAAACTGTTCACTTCAATAGGTTTCACCAACATCGAAATCGCAACGCCGGAAGAACACGACCGCAAGATCGCCTTCTCCTCTCAGCTGGCTCACGTGGTATCCAACGCCTACGTCAAAAGCCCCACTGCCCAGGTCCACCACGGCTTTTCGGCCGGCAGCTACCGCGATCTCACCCGCGTGGCGCACCTCAACCCCCAGATGTGGTCCGAGCTCATGATCGACGACGCCGACGCGCTCGCCTTCGAGATCGACCATCTGATCGAATCGCTTGGCGCCTACAGCCGCGCGCTCAAGGACCGCGACCAGCGCTATCTGGAGAATCTCCTTGCCGAGGGCGACCGCATTAAGCGCGCACTCGACGACGAGGCCTCCCACTAGACAACCCATCACGCCAGGTCGAAAGGACCGAAGCTTATGGCGATTACCATCGATATCGACACTGCACGCCCCTACCAGGTGCATGTTGGCACGTTTTTGCTGGAGCAGGCGGGGCCGCTCGTGCGCGCCACCGCCGGCGGCACCAAGGCCGTCATCGTGACGGACACCAACGTGGGCCCGCTCTACCAGATGCCCGTTAAGCAGAGCCTGGAGGCGTCAGGCTACGAGGTGAGCATCTGCACCTTCGAGGCCGGCGAGGCCCATAAGCGCGCCGAGACCTACGTTGCCATTTTGGAGTTTGTGGCCGAGCACGAGCTTTCGCGCTCCGACGTGATCGTGGCACTCGGCGGCGGCGTCGTGGGCGACGTGGCGGGCTTTGTAGCCGCCACCTACATGCGCGGCTGCAAGTTTGTGCAGATCCCCACGAGCCTGCTCGCCATGGTGGATTCGTCGGTGGGAGGCAAGACCGCCATAGACCTGGCTGCCGGCAAGAACTTGGCCGGCGCCTTTTGGCAGCCGAGCGTGGTTATCGCCGACGTGGGGTGTCTGGCCACCCTCACGCCCGAGCAGTTCGCCGACGGCTGCGGCGAGGTCGTCAAGCACGCCGTGATCGCCGACCCGGAGCTTTTCGCCGAGCTGGAGAAGACCCCGCTCACGCTGGAGCTGCTCAACCGCGATGTGGCCCGCGTAGCGCTCATCATCGCCCGCAATATCGACATCAAGCGCGCCGTGGTCGTCGCCGACGAGCGCGAAACCAACCAGCGCAAGCTCCTCAACTTTGGACACAGCGCCGGACACGCCGTCGAGGCCTGCGAGCACTTTGAGCTCGGACACGGCAACTGCGTGTCGATCGGCATGGGCATCATCACGCGCGCCGCGGCCCTGCACGGCGTCTGCGATGCTGCACTGCCCGATCGTATTGAGGAACTCTGCGCCCGCCATGGCCTCAAGACCCGCTGCGACCTAGATGCCGATACCGTCTTTGCCGAGGCGCTCCACGACAAGAAGCGCGCGGGCGACACTATCGATCTGGTGATTCCGCACGGCATTGGCCGCTGCAGCATCGACCGCACGCCGCTTTCCACTTTCCACGAACTCATTGCCGAGGGCCTCGGCCAGAAGGGAGACGCATCCGCATGCTAGCCCGCATCACCCCGTCCCCGCTTAAGGGCACCGTTCCCGCCATCGCGTCCAAGTCGATGGCGCATCGCCTCATCATCTGCGCCGCGCTTGCCAACGGCGAGACGCACGTCACCTGCAACACCACCTGCGCCGACATCGAGGCCACGGAGCGCTGCCTTACGGCACTGGGTGCTCGCATCGAGACCGTCGAGGACGGCTTCCAGGTCCACCCCACCATGAAGAGTGTTGAGTTTGGCCTGCTCAAGGCCCTTGCCGGCGGCACGCTTGACTGCGGTGAAAGCGGCTCCACGCTGCGCTTTATGCTGCCTGTCGCCTGCGCGCTGGGTGCAGAAGCAACTTTTGTGGGTCAGGGGCGCTTGGGCGCCCGCCCGCTCTCCCCGCTCTCGGACGAGATCATCGCCGCCGGCTGCGACCTACAGGGTCTGGGCGGTTTTCCGCTCAAGACGAGCGGCCGCATGCGCCCGGGCACCTTTGTGCTTCCGGGCAACGTGAGCTCGCAGTACATCTCGGGCCTGCTGCTGGCAGCCCCGCTGCTGGCCCAGCCCTCCTGCGTGCAGGTAACCGGCCTCATCGAGAGCCGCCCCTACATCAACCTGACGATACAGGCCATGAAGGCCTTTGGCGTCGAGGTCAACGTCGAGCGCATTCCGGCCAAGGACGGCCAGCCCGAGGTCACGAACTTCCGCGTGAGCAGTGGCTCATACCGCACGCCCGGCAGCGTGGCCGTCGAGGGCGACTGGTCCAACGCCGCCTTTTGGCTGTGCGCCGGCGCCATCGGTACCGACCCAATCACCGTCGAGGGCGTGTCGCTAAGCTCCGCACAGGGCGACCGTAACGTGCTTGCCGCGCTTTCGCGCTTTGGCGCCCGCATCGTGCGCTCCACCAACGCCGCCACCGTGCAGTCCGACAAGCTCGCCGGCTTTGAGATGAGTGCCCACGACATTCCGGACCTGGTGCCCGTCATCTCGGCCGTGGCCTCGCTGGCACAGGGCCGCACCTTTATCCGCGATTGTGCCCGTCTGCGCATCAAGGAATCCGACCGCTTGGTCACCACCACCCGCGAGCTCACCGCGCTGGGCGCGCAGGTGCGCATTGCCGGCGACGACCTCATCATCAAGGGCGTCGACGCCTTTACCGGCGGCGAGGTCGATTCGCACAACGACCATCGCATCGCCATGATGGCCGCTATCGCCGCGAGCCGCGCCACCGGCGAGGTCGTGATCCACGGCGCCGAGGCCGTCAACAAGTCCTATCCCGATTTCTTCGACCACTACCGTCTGCTGGGCGGCAAGGTCACGCTCGAGGAGGAATAGCATGTCCTCGACCTTTGGCAACGTCTTGCACTTAAGCATCTTCGGCCAGTCGCACTCCCCCGCCATCGGTTGCTCGCTCGATGGCGTCCCGGCGG
>URTP01000190.1 GCA_900550835.1 uncultured Collinsella sp.
GAGCGACGGTTTGAGCGGCGAGATGGGGTGCCTGAGCGCCGCGCAGCGTCGACCCGTTACGCGGTTTGGCAAAACCGCGTAACCTCCTTAGTCGTGGTATTCGCCGCGGTCCCACTTCTCGAGGAACTCGTCAAAGAAGTGCGGGTCGGCCTGAGCCTCGGCGTCGGCCTTATTGCAGGCGTCGATCTTGGCAATCAGGGCGTCGTGCTCGGGAGTCTTCTCGTAGGGCTCCTCCAGGAAAGCAAGCATGATATCGGCCATCAGGAACTCGCCGGTGATCTTGCCGCCAAAGCCCACGATGTTGGCGTTGAGCTCGCGACGGGCATACAGGGCAGAGGTCATGTCGCGAACCAGGGCGCAGCGGGCGCCGGGAACCTTGTTGACGGCGTTGGTGATGCCGATGCCGGTGCCGCACAGGGCCACGCCAAAGTCGGCCTTGCCGCTGGCAACAGCCTCGCCCACGGCCTTACCGTAGATGGGATAGTGCGTACGGGTGTGGCTGTAGGTGCCGCAGTCGAGCACCTTGTAGCCAGCCTGCTCCAGGCGGTCGGCCAGATAGATCTTCTCGTCCGTAACGATATGGTCGCAACCGATTGCGATGGTCTTCTTCATCAGAACGTCCTTTCGTCTGAATTCACAAGTTGAGGTAGAAGTTCGAGTTCTCGGTGGCTCTCGTTAGGCCATCTTGTTGAGCATGTCGACACGGATCTGGTGACGGCCGCCGGCGTACTGAGCGCGCAGGAACTCGCGGGCGATCTTCTTGGCGACCTCGGTGCCCACAACGCCCGGGCCCATGGTGACCATGCGCGAGCCGTTGTGCTCGCGGGTCATGTAGGCGGAACGCTCGTCGGAAATGTTGGCGACGACCATGCCCTTGATCTTGACGGCGGCCATATAGGAGCCGACGCCGTACTTATCGAATGCGAAGCCCTGGGAATCCTTGTGCTCCAGCAGGTCCTTGGCAACGGCGGTCGCGGAATCGACAAAGTCCGCAGCAGGGGTCTCGGAATAGTCGACGACCTCGTGACCGTCGGCGATGAGCATCTCCTTGATGGACTCCTTCATCGACATACCGTCGGCATCGGAAGCGATTACAACCCTCATGACATCCTCCTTGAGAGATACGCAGGTGCGTAGTTTCTGTTTGGAAGTGTTGAATCGCGCTCAGGTCCGGGCATCTGAATGTGCGGTTCTTCACTGTTCATGTTTATTTGAACACATTCGAACATCGGGTGCAACCATTATTTGTTTATCTTTGTTCTTTTTTGAACAAATACCGTTCACGGTTGATTGCCGACCGTTTGAGCCCGGCGCAGACGTAGCGACCATGTGTTCAACAGACAAAAGGGCGGCCGAGAACGTGTCTCGGCCGCCCTTCTTACGGTTGATCTTCCAAAGATCGCTTTGCCGCCTACTCAGACTGCCCACTCTTCTTTGGCATGTTTGGACGGAGCGCTCAAGAAACGACCCGTCAGATAGTTCGCGGGACCGGAGACATCAATCCCCAGCAGCACGTGTCCTAGCCATAGGAACGCCACGAGCACCAGTAGAGGAATCACGCACGAGGTCACGATCATCACGATGACGCCTTCGATGAGGTCGGTCACCTGCTGCACGATCTTGTCGGTCATCTGCTTGGCACCGCTGGTCACCGACGTGACCAGGCTCGAGGCCCCGTCAGTCAACTGCTCGAGCACGTTTTTGGACTCCGTGGTCTCGGACTTTTTCTTGCTCGATTTTGTGCTGGTCTCGGTCGACTTCTCCGCGGTATCGGTCTTTTCCGCAGCGTCCGCTGCCTTTTGCTCGGCCTGTTCAATGCTGACGCGATATGTCTCGTCGACCTTTTGCGATACCCATACGCTCGCGGGCACAAGCGCCATGCCGATCACGGCAACCACCAGCACGCGCGTCGCCACACGGCGCAGGACAGCGCTCGTGCTCCAGCGCCCATGAACGCCAAGCGACACCGCAAAGAGCACCAACGCAAACGGGATTAAGATGCCCAAGCCAACCGACCACAAAATCGTGAGCAAATATTTCTCGAGGTAGAGCACGGCGAGCACGATGCCCAGGTTACCCGAAAGCTGCGCGAGCTGCTCGGCGACCGGCGTTCCCGTATCACCAGGCAGCGCGGTAATGCCCGCAGACAGCGCCACGCACGAGGTCGTGAGCGCCAGTACGTTACCTTTCTTTTGGTCGATAACCTCGATGGTGGAGTCCCAAGTTTTGGTATCGGCGAAATGCGGACGAGCTACAAAGCCCGACAGCAACGCCAGCACCACGAGCGCAACAATAAAGCCAATCTGCAGCTTTTTGTTTGCGCACACGACATCGGACAGGCTGGGCTGCAGCTCGGTTACCGTCGTGTGCTCGGTTATCTGGACAGGACGCCCATGAGCCATCTCGTGCGCGCCTCTTTTTTGTATTGACCCGTTATCCGGCATTTGGATACCTCCTCAGTCCGGCGTTTAATGCGAAAGGAAGTATACCCACCGAGCAAAAATCGAACGGGAGGACCAACGGAGCGCAACAAGACTGTCCCCAATGACTATTTCGGGATGAGTTGCGGTGGAATAGGGATTGTTTTGCGCCCGCCGGCCCCTATTCAGTCCCTATTTCACCGCAACCAAGACAGATGGGATACAGAAAAAGCCCTGCCGCAGGTAGCGGCAGGGCTTTTGGAAGGGGACGAGTTGTGCAGACTCGTTAGGCGAGCTTAGCCTCGAGTGCGGCGATGCGCTTATAGGCATCGATGGTAAAGCGGGTCTGCTTCTCCAGGATCATGGTGGTCATGAGAGTATCCTGAGCATGGGCCATGATGAAGGTCATCTCCATCTCGCCGCCGCCGGCCTCCTGCGCAAGCAGCTTGGTCTGC
>URTP01000191.1 GCA_900550835.1 uncultured Collinsella sp.
TGACCGTCAGATCCGCAACCTACAAGACCTACTGTACCTACCATACAAATTGCAAGGAGTATCGCGTGAGCGACGATGCTCTGCTGGATGCCCTGCGCGACCGCATCCGCTTTGTCCTTGCCATCTGCGATGAGCTTGGTCGCGAGAAGCTCGTGCTGGGTGCTTGGGGCTGCGAGAACAACGGCTTTGATGCCGAGGCCGTGGCCGAGCTCTTCCGCAAGGAGCTCGCGTCGGGCGACTTCAAGGTCAAGCAGGTCTTCTTTGCCGTGCCCTCTACGCGCTGGGACGAGGACTTCGCCAAGTTCGAGCACGTGCTGGCAAACTTCCCCGAGCGCAACGAGGAGTCCTATGCCCAGGTTGCCGCCCGCGCCGCAGCCGCTCGCGCCGCCGAGCAGGCCCAGACAGCAGTCGAGGATGATGAGGACGAGGATGACTGGCGCAAGTACCTGTAAGCGGTGCGCGCGATGTGATATGCCAAGCCGACGGGAGGGGTTGCCCCCGTCGGCTTTTTACTGAATGAGGAGCTCAAGATGAAAAACGTTCTGTGCTTTGGTGACAGCAACACCTATGGCTATGATCCGGCGGGTATGCGCGACGGTACCGCAGTGCGCTATGCGCAGGATGTGCGCTGGTGCGGCGTGGTGCAGCGTGACCTGGGTGAGGGCTGGCATGTGATTGAGGAAGGTCTAAATGGTCGCACGACGGTGCGCGACGATATGTGCCATCTGGACACCAACCTCAACGGCATTCGCGCGCTTCCGATGCTGCTCGAGGCCCATAAGCCGCTGGATGCGATCGTGATCATGCTGGGCACCAACGACTGCAAGACGGTCTTTGGCGTGACGGCCTCCGATATTGCCCGCGGCGCCATGGCGCTGATTCGCGCCGTCCGCGCGTTTCCGTGGACCGACGCTGCGCCTTGTCCGCGCATTCTGTTGATGGCTCCTATCAAGATTAAGCCGCAGATCGCCGATGTGTATATGACCGACTTTGACGATCATTCCGTTGAGGCATCTGAGCATTTTGGTGAGTACTACGCGCATGTGGCCGAGCAGTTTGGCTGCGACTTTTTGAATGCCGCCGACTTTGCCGAGCCGGGCGATATCGACTATCTGCATATGATGCCCGAGAGCCACGAGAGCTTGGGACATGCCGTGGCAGCCAAGCTCAAAGAGATGCTCGGTGAGTAGCACGGCCCCAAACCACCACAGAGTTCCCCTTGCGGGGGCTTGTTTCGTTTGTTTGTCTTGATCTGTAACAGTTCCAAGGCCGAAAACGGGCTAGATGTTACAGATTAAGATTATTTAGGTCGATATCGATTGTTTGTCTTGATCTGTAACATCTAGGGTCGATTTTGCCGAGTTACTGTTACAGATCGAGATGTTTGTGGGAGCCACCGCAAAGGTGCCTGTCCCCTTTGCGGCGGTTTTGGGCTGCGAATCTTAATATTGCCACATGTGATTGACGGGGCCGGAGCCTTTGCCCATGTTCAGGCCGGCGGCCAGAGCGCCTGTCAGGTATGCCTTGCCCGCATTGACGGCATCGGCAAGATCCATGCCCTGGGCCAGCGCGCAGGCGATGGCGGACGAAAGCGTGCAGCCGGTGCCGTGTGTGTTGTCGGTCTCGATGCGCTTGTGGCGGAACCACGTGGTGAGCGGATCGCCCAGATGGTTGCCCTCGTCATCGAGTGGCGCGGGTTCGGCCAATACATCGTTGGCCTCGTTGACAAGATGCCCACCCTTAACGAGGGATGCGCAACCAAAGCGGCGGGTGAGGAGCATGGCAGCATTTTGCTGTGTGCGCTCGGAGTCGACCTCGTAGTCAAGCAGGGCCATGGCCTCGGGAATATTGGGCGTGATGACGGTTGCTAGTGGGAACAGGCGGCGGGTGAGCGCCTCGGCGGCATCTTCGGCAATCAGCCGTGCGCCCGAGGTGGCTACCATGACGGGGTCGACGACCACGTTTGTCGCGTTCCAGGCGCTCAGGCGGTCGGCGATAACCTCGATAATCTCGGCAGAGGAAACCATGCCGATCTTGACGGCGCTGGGGCGGATATCGTCAAATACGGCGTCGATCTGCGCAGCGACGATATCAGGGGAGATATTCTGCACGGCGGTGACACCGAGCGTGTTTTGTGCGGTGATGGCGGTGATGGCCGTCTCGGCATACAGGCGGTGCGCCGTGATGGTCTTGATGTCGGCCTGAATGCCGGCGCCACCGCTGGAATCGGATCCTGCGATGGATAGAACGGCAGGTACCTTACTGCGATCCATGTTTGCTCCCTTGTTCGGTCGGAATCAAATGGGTCTTTAAGCCAGCATTATAAAGATGCCCGGGCCGACTCTATGTCGAACCCGGGCGGGCGATGTAATCTTTACGCAAATGTAAGCAAATGTTCACACGTCAACAATTGACGAACACCATGTTACTGATTGTGGCTCCGGTGACGAGTTAGTCCTCCATGCCGAGATCGATCGTCGTACCCTCGAACACCTTGTTGACGGTGCGGACGGCGCACATCTTGCCACACATGGTGCAGGTGCCCTCGGTGGCGGCGGGGGACTCCTCGTAGCGCTTCTTGCCGGTGACCGGGTCGAGCGCGCACTTCCACATGGAGTCCCAGTCGAGCTTGCGGCGTGCCTGGCCCATCTTGTCGTCCATGTCGCGGGCGTGCGGCACCTTCTTGGCGATATCGGCGGCGTGGGCAGCGATCTTGGAGGCCACGATGCCCTGCTTCACATCGTCCACATTGGGCAGAGCCAGATGCTCGG
>URTP01000192.1 GCA_900550835.1 uncultured Collinsella sp.
GGCCGAGTCGTCGGGCCGGGGAAGCCCCGAGTCGCCGGGGTGTTTGCTCCAAATGAGTTCCGCATGCAAAGAAGGCCACTAAATGTGGCCTTCGTCTTGCATAGGACTGTTTGAAATTTGGAGGAAATACCCCGGCGACTCGGGGCTTCCCCGGCCTCGCAGCTACGAGAGCGACGTTCTCAGCAACTCGTTGAAGAGCTTCGGGTTGCCCTTGCCGCGGCTTGCCTTCATGCACTGACCCACCAAAAAGCCGATGACCTTCTGGTTGCCGTCACGATACTGCTGTGCCTGCTCGGCACAGTTTGCCAACACCTCGTCCACAATCGGCTGCAGCGCGCCGGCGTCGCTCACCTGACGCATACCGCGCTCGTCGACGATCTTGTTGGGGTCGTCACCGGTCTGGGCCATGGCCTCAAAGACCTCGTGCGCCTGGTTGGAGCTAATGGCATCGGTCGCCAACAGCTTGGCAAGGGCTGCCACCTGAGCCGGCGCAATACCGGACTCGGCGAGTGACACACCCGCGCCCTTAAGGTAGGCGATCATCTCGTTGACCAGCAGGTTTGCGACCGTCTGGGCCTCTTTGCCAGCCATACCGGCAGCGGCGGCCTCAAAGAAGTCGGCAAACTCGGGGTCGCCGGCGATCTGCTCGGCGTCGGCCGTCTTAATGCCAAAGTCGGCCTCAAAACGGACGTGCTTGGCATCGGGCAGCTCGGGGATCTCGCCACGGCAGCGGTCGATAAACTCATCGTCCAGATCGAACGGCGCCAGATCGGGGTCGGGGAACAGACGATAGTCGTCGGCCGTCTCCTTCACACGCATGACCACGGTGCGCTTGCGGCTGGGCTCCCAGTGACGGGTCTCCTGGTAGATAATGCCGCCCTCCTCGAGCACCTCGGCCTGGCGGCAAATCTCGTAGGCAAGGCCATCGTGCAGGCTCTTAAACGAGTTGAGGTTCTTGAGCTCGGTCTTGGTGCCCAGCTTGGTCTCGCCGCGGCGACGCAGCGAAACGTTGCCGTCGCAGCGCATGGAGCCCTTCTCCATGGAGCAGTCCGAAATGCCCAGCGTCACAAAGATGCGACGGAGCTTCTCCATAAACAGACGCGCTTCCTCGGGCGTGCGCAGATCGGGCTCGGTGACGAGCTCAATCAAAGGCGTGCCGCAGCGGTTGTAGTCGACGAGCGACTCGGCAGCGGCGGTAATGCGGCCCTCGGCACCGCCCACGTGGACCATCTTGGCGGCATCCTCCTCCATGTGGATGCGCAGGATGCGGATGGGCACCGTGTAGGAACCGTCCTCGCGGCGCTCAGGCATCTGCAAGCTGGACGCGTCATAGCTGGCCAGATGGCCGGCACGCTGGTTGCCCTCGCGCATGGTCGACGTCATGGACGTGGACAGGCCCTCGGCGTTGGCTGAAGCGCTCGCCAGACTCTGAGCCTCGGCCTCACCAAACGCGCAGTCGGGGCGCTCGGCGGCACCGCGACCGGTCACGTCCAGGTCAAGGTGGCCGTACATGGCAAAGGCAACCGGACCCTGCGTGGTCTGGAAGTTCTTGGCCATATCGGGATAGAAGTAGTGCTTGCGGTAGAACATCGAGTGGCGCTGGATCTCGCAGTTGGTGGCGAGACCGGCCTTGACGATGCTCTCGATGGCGCGCTTGTTGGGCACCGGCAGCGCACCGGGCAGGCCCAGGCATACCGGGCACACGTTGGCGTTGGGTTCGTCATCGTGGCTGAGCTTGCAGTTGCAGAACATCTTGGTATCGAGTGCGGTGAGCTCGGTATGGATTTCCAGGCCGATCACGGCCTCCCAATCCTGCAGGACCTCGGATAGCTCCTTCATTACAGCTCGCCTCCCTTCCCGGCAAAATCGGGCGCGACAGAAAGCGCGGGCGCACCCGTGGCGGCATCGGCAAAGCCGCGCTCCAGGGCGCGGGCAAACGTAAGCAGCTGACGGTCTTTAAAGGCAGGTCCCACCAGCTGGGCAGAAACGGGCAGCTGAGTATCCTCGCCCAGGCCCAGCGGCACCGAAATGCCACCGTTACCGCAAATGTTGAGCGAGATGGTGTACAGATCGGAGAGGTACATCTGCGTGGGGTCGCTGATCTCGCCAAACTTAAAGGCCGTGCGCGGCGAGGCGGGCATGAGGATGGTGTCCACCTTGGCATACGCGGCGTCGTAGTCCCGCGTGATGAGCGTACGGGCCTTTTGCGCGGCGTAGTAGTACTTGTCGTACACGCCCGAGCTCAGCAGGTAGGCGCCGAGCATCTGACGGCGCTTGGCCTCGGCGCCAAAGCCGTGGGCGCGCGAAAGCGAGCTCTGGTCGGACAGGTTGGCGCAGCCCTCCTCCTGATAGCCGTAGCGAATGCCGTCAAAGCGAGCCAGGTTGGAGAACGCCTCGGCCGGACCGATGACGTAGTAGGCAGCGATGGCGGCATCCAGGTGCGGCAGGTCGACCTCCACGAGCTCGGCGCCCTGGTTCTGCAGCTCCTGGGCGGCGCGCTGAACAGCGGCCTTGACCTCGGGCGTCAGACCCTCGGCCTCCATAAACGCGGGGATGATGCCCACGCGCTTGCCCTCGATGCTGTCGTTGAGATGCTCGGTAAAGTCGACGGCGCAATCCTGGCTCGTGCAGTCGTACGGATCGTGGCCCGCGCCGGTAAGCGCGTTCATGGCCAGCGCGACATCCTCGACCGTGCGGCCAAAGGGCCCCACCTGGTCGAGCGACGAGCCAAAGGCAACCACGCCGTAACGGCTCACGGCGCCATA
>URTP01000193.1 GCA_900550835.1 uncultured Collinsella sp.
CGTAAAACGCGCCGATGGGCTTTGTCGGCGTCTGAAAGGCGGGGTCGTCCGGGTCGACGACGACCTGCGTGACGACCGTCGCCACCTGCCACGGCATACCCTGCGCACGCAGCGCACGGCGCAGCCCCTGCTGCAGATGATAGCCGATATAGCCCTGACTCATGGCCGTGCACTCCGGCAGCGGCATGGGCGCGACGGCGGGGTTCGTTTTTGCGGCGGCGTCGAACGCCGTCTGGATCATGCCGACCTGCGGGCCGTTGCCGTGGGTGATGATGATCTCGTTGCCCTGCTCGATGAGACCGAGGAGGGCGTGGGCGGTGTTGCTCACGGCCTCGATCTGCTCGACGGGGTTGTTGCCGAGGGCGTTGCCGCCGAGGGCGACGACAATACGATCGGGCTTGCCAAGAGGCTTAGACATTGCTGGAATCCTTTCTGTAAAAGGCCTACAACCCATTAATAACCCGCGTCCGTGCGATACGCGAGTTTATTAAGGTTTATATTCTCTTTATCGCTCATTTTATTCATTTTGAAAATACCTAAGCGGCGAACGGTCGATTTTACCCGCTCAGCGTAAAGAAGCCCAGTTCAGGCATATCTACGCCATTTACGTGCAACTTTATTTAAATAGAGCAGGGATTAGACCAGATTATGCAAACTATATCTTTGCTAAACACAAAACGGACAGCGCAATATCTTACTCGCACTATACGCGATTCTATACATTAATTTGACGAGTATGCACCCCTGCAAAAACATGGGGCTTTTCATCCAACATAAGGGATAGCCGATCGCGCTTCACTCCGCGGCAAGCGACTGCGAGTTCGCAGTATGGAACTTTACCGTCGGCTTCTGCATGAACGCTGCCGACGCCCTTTCGCTCCTGCGCGCCCAAGCAGCCGAGAACGCTAACGGCGCCACTGTCAACCTGGCCACCCTCAACAACGGCGCCGCCAGCCTTTTCGCAAAGTACCGTGCTGGTTCGCTGGCTTTGAGGCCTAAGTGAGCTTTGCTATTTGCCAATTTTTGTATGATTTGGGTCAAATCTATTTGTCAATTTTTGTATGATTAGGGGCAAATCTATTTGCCAATTTTTGTCAATGAGGTGTTTTAATGTTACGCCGCAAGGTCACTGATAGGCTTTTGAGCTGGAAGAATAACTCCCATAAGGCCCTGCTTGTTACCGGTGCGCGTCAGATTGGCAAGAGCTATGCGATTCGCGCGTTTGGAAAGAGCAACTACGCTTCGTATTATGAGGTCAATCTGCTACTTGATGCCGAGGCAAGAGACGTACTTGTTGGCGCTAAGAACTCCATTGACTTCATCAACCGTGTGGCCCTTCTTGCGGATGCACCGCTTGTTGAAGGAGACACGCTTATCTTCGTCGATGAGATTCAGGAGTATCCGCAGATCGTTACACTTATGAAGGCGCTGGTCGAGGACGGACGCTTTAGCTATGTCTTCTCGGGGTCTATGCTTGGGACTGAGTTTAAGGGGATCTCTTCTTTCCCGGTGGGGTATGTCGAGCACATTGTTATGCGGCCAATGGATTTTGAAGAGTTTTGTTGGGCAAACAGCATCAGCGAGAATGTGCTTGCAGACATCC
This sequence comes from uncultured Collinsella sp., assembly GCA_900550835.1. Taxonomy (GTDB): domain Bacteria; phylum Actinomycetota; class Coriobacteriia; order Coriobacteriales; family Coriobacteriaceae; genus Collinsella. Next base: position 1,604 of record URTP01000193.1, read on the forward strand.
GCAGCTGCCTTGTCGAGAGGCGTCCCGTCGAAAATTTTATTCATGAGGCGATGCTCAAAAACTTTAGAGCTTATATCGTTTGCGGCGGCATGCCGGAGGTCGTTCAGAACTATATCGATTCGGGCTATTCGCTCGTGAGAACGCGTGAGCTTCAAATTCAGCTAGTCGATCAGTACAAAAGCGATATCTCTAAATATGCATCGACTCGAGCGTTTAACGTTCGCTCCATTTTCGAGCAAATTCCCGTTCAGCTTGAGGCGGAGTCCCATCGCTTTATCGTCTCGTCTCTAGGCGAGGGAGCTCGTCTTCAAAAATACGAGCAGGATTTCCTATGGCTGGTGAACGCAGGCGTTGGATTGATGGTCCCCCAGGTGACGGAGGCACGAAGTCCTCTCAAGAGGACGGAGAAAACGACGGCCTTTAAACTATACGAGTCCGATACAGGTATGCTCGCATCGCGGTATCCCGGCAGCACGGCACGCGCCGTCTACCTTGACATGAAAACCCCCAACCTCGGCGGCCTCTATGAGAACGTGGTCGCACAGGAACTCGTTGCCCTCGGAGCAGATACGTGGTACTACCAAACGCGTGAGGTCGGTGAAGTCGACTTTGTAATCGAAGGTGCCCGCGGGCATGTTGTCCCAATCGAAGTCAAATCGGGCAAGAAAGTTCGAGCACATGCAGCCCTCGACCGTTTGATGAGTGTGGGCGAGTACAAAATTCCCGAGGCCGTTGTGCTGAGCCACGAAAACCTTTGCAAAGAGGGCAAGATCCTTTACGTTCCAATCTATATGACATTCTGTCTCGATGAGTTTATGGAAAAGGACGACCCCAACAACGATTTCTCGTTTGCACCCATATCTCTCTAGGTCATCTGAGTCCGCAAGCCAGCCCCCACGCCCAAAGTACTGCACCTTTCGCGCCAAAGGCGCGAAACAGCAAGGGGATAGAAGGCAGCGACAACCAACTCCCCCACTATGCCCAAAGTGCTGCGATGTTTCGCGCAAAGCGCGAAACAGCACTGGGGCAGCAGAAGGCCACAATCAGCTAGCCCTCCATGCCCAAAGTGGCGCGTGGTTTCGCGGCCACGCCGCGAAACAGCGACC
>URTP01000194.1 GCA_900550835.1 uncultured Collinsella sp.
GAAGCGCACGCGCGTGACCGAGCTCGAGGCAAAAAGCGTGGCCCCCGGCTTTTGGGATGACGCCGACGCCGCTCGCGCAACCATGGAGGAGATCGCTCGCGCCAAGGAAGATATCGCTGCCGTGGATACCGCGCGCGGCGAGCTATCTGACGCCCGCGCGGCGCTGGAGCTTGCCGAGGAGATGGGCGACGACCCCGATGCCGCCGCATTGCGCGAGGAGGCTGCCGCTACGGCAGAACGCCTGGCCCGCGCTATCGACGAGCTCGAGCTTTCGAGCTGGTTTACCGGTGAGTTCGATCACGGCGACGCGATTGTGACCATCAAGCCCGGACAGGGTGGCCTGGAGGCGCAGGACTGGACCTTCATGCTCTTTAAGATGTACATGAAGTACTGCCAGCGTCGCGGCTGGAAGGTCACCATTAACGACTGCCCCGCGGCTGAGGTCATCGGCATCGACCGTGCGACCTTTACCGTCGAGGGCAAGGACGCGTTTGGCATGCTGCGCGCCGAGGCCGGCGTCCACCGTCTGGTGCGCATTAGCCCCACCGACGACAAGAAGCGCCGCCAGACCACGTTTGCCGGCGTCGAGGTCATTCCCGTGCTGCCTGACGATATCGACATCGAGATCAGTCCCGATGATATCCGTGTGGACGTGTATCACGCGAGCGGCCCGGGCGGTCAGGGCGTCAACACCACCGACTCCGCCGTACGCGTTACGCATTTTCCCAGCGGCATCGTTGTCACTTGCCAAAACGAGCGCAGCCAGATTCAAAACAAGGCCGCGTGCATGCAGATTCTCAAGGCCCGTCTGTACGAGATCGAGCTCGAGAAGCGCGCCGAGGCCCTGGATGAGATTCGCGGGCCTAAGACCACGATCGGTTTTGGCAACCAGATTCGCAGCTACGTGCTCTACCCGTATCAGATGGTCAAGGACCTGCGCACGGGCGTGGAGACCAGCAACGTCGAGGCCGTTCTCGACGATGGCGATCTGGATCCGTTTGTGATCGGCTACCATCGTTGGGCAACCGGCAACGCCGATGCGGAAGCATCGTCTGCCTAGGCACATGATTGGCTCCGGGTCGATGCAAACACTTCGCAGGGGTGGTATTTGCCCGGTGAATCGGTAGAATCGAATACAGCAAGAAGTTCAAAGCGCACTCGTTTGGGTGCGCTTTTTTGAGGGAGGCAGCATGGCATATCGTCTGGACATCAAGCGCATTCTTTCGATGAACTTCTTTCATGACTTGCCCAAGATTATGTTTGGCTGCGCCCTGGCAGCTATCGCGACGGACCTGTTTTTGATCCCCAACGGCCTTGCCGCCGGCGGCGTCACAGGCCTTGCCACCATTATTCAGGCGGTCGGCGCCTCGCATGGCATATCGCTTCCCGTCGGTATCCAGACCATCGTGATGAATGCCTTGCTGCTGCTGGTCGTTATGCGCGAGGGTGGCATGTTCTACGTGGTGCAGACGGCGACCGGTTTTGTGCTGCTGGGCTTTTTCACCGACCTGTTCGCTCCGTTTGTGGCGCCGCTGGCACATGCCGACCTGATGCTGCCCGCTATGTGGGGCGGCATTATCACGGGCATCGGGTATGGCATGGTGTTGCGCGCCGGTGCCAACACCGGCGGCTCTGACACGATCGGCCAGATCATCTCGCGCAACACATCGCTGCCGGTTGGCTCGACCGTCATGGCGATCGATGTTGCTGTGTGCGCGCTGTCGGCCCCGGTCTTTTCGGTCGAAAACGCGCTGTATGCGGGCCTTTCGATGGTCATTAGCGGCTACGTGATCGATGCCGTGGTCGACGGTGGCAACAGGCGCCGTATGGTGCTCATCATCTCGGACAAGTTTCCCGATATCGCGGCCGACATCATGTATGGCCTGGGCCGCGGCTGCACCAAGTTTAGGGCGACCGGCATGTACTCGGGTGCCGAGAAGCCGGTGATCATGGTCATTGTGAGCCGCCGCGAGCTCAACACCCTCAAAACGATCGTGCGCGAGCGCGATCCTCACGCCATTGTGACGGTCGCCGACGTTACGGAAACCTTCGGTGAGGGATTCAAGGACATTAACGCGTAGGGCCGACTGCGTTCCATCCAAAAGACGTTCACATTGATAAACCGTTTCATCAGCGGTTCTGCCTGCTCAATTGTTCAAATAATGATAAATACTCTGGTAAAGCTTCCAGTTTCCAGCATAATGAATGACGTACGTGCATCGCGGCTGTGTTGGGACTACCTTTCCGTGCCGTGCGCATCTTGTCTTAAGAGGATGAAAGGAAGGCACAATGAGCGACGAAGAGCTCAAAAAGGTTGCCAACGAGGTAAGGAAGGGCATCGTCACCGGCGTGCACGCTGCCAAGTCCGGCCATCCGGGCGGTTCGCTCGGCGCTGCCGACATCATGACCTATCTGTACTTTGAGGAAATGAACGTCGACCCGGCCGACCCCCGCAAGGCCGACCGCGATCGCTTCGTGCTTTCCAAGGGTCACTGCGCGCCTGGTCTGTACGCCGTGCTCGCCGAGCGCGGATTCTTCCCCAAGGAGAATCTCGAGACGCTGCGCCACATCGGCAGCCATCTGCAGGGTCACCCCAACATGAACGACACCCTGGGCGTTGACATGTCCATGCTGCCCATGGGCGAGGGCGTTGGCGTGGAACTGGCCAAGCGCAAGCGCATGGGCATCCCG
>URTP01000195.1 GCA_900550835.1 uncultured Collinsella sp.
CACATGGCCGTGGTGGTCGGCGCCCCAGATGTCGATGACGTGATCGACGCGCTGGAACTTATCCCAGTGATAGGCGACGTCGGAGGCGAAGTAGGTGTACTCGCCGTCGGACTTGATCAGGACGCGGTCCTTGTCGTCGCCCAGATCGGTGGAGCGGAACCACAGGGCGCCGTCCTTGGTGTAGAGGTAGCCCATCTTGTCGAGCTTCTCAAAAGCGCGGTCGACGGCGGAGGTGCCGGCGGTCTCGCCCTCGGTGTCCTTCACATACAGCGAGCGCTCGGAGTACCAACGGTCAAAGTCGCAGTTGACGGCGTGGCAGAGGTCGCGCATGTTGTCGACCATCTTCACGTAGCCGCGCTCACGGAAGCTCTCCATACGCTCCTGCGGATCGGCGTCGACCCACTTGTCGCCGTCGGTGCGCCAGAACTCGGCGGCCTCGTCGATGATGTAGTCGCCGCCGTAAGAGTCCTTGCCCAAGGTCTCGGCAAAGTTGTCCTGATACGGATGGGTCTCGGGGTGCTCGTCGTTCTCGTCGGCAACAAAGGCGTCACGGTCGGCGATCAGCAGCTTGTGAGCCTCGTCGATATCAACGCCCTGCTTGGCGATGATGTCGGCAAGCTGCATATAGCGCGTGCTGATGGAGTTGCCGAAGGTGTTCATCTGAGAGCCGTGGTCATTGATGTAGAACTCACGCTGGATCTCATAGCCGGCGTGGTCCATAACGCGGCAGAGCGAATCGCCCAGCGCGGCCCAGCGGCCGTGGCCGATGTGCATGGGGCCGACGGGGTTGGCGGAAACGAACTCGACCTGGGTCTTCAGGCCACCACCGACGTTGGACTTAGCGAAGTCCATGCCCTTCTCGCGAGCCTCGCCAAAGATGGCATTCTTGACGGCAACGGAGAGGTAGAAGTTGATGAAACCGGGGCCTGCGATCTCAACCTTCTCGATCGCGGGATCCTCGGGCATATGGGCAACGATGGCCTCGGCGATCTTGCGCGGGGCGCAGTGGGCCAGCTTGGCGGACTTCAGGGCCATGGTAGAGGTCCACTCGCCATGAGAAGTGTCAGCCGGTCGCTCGATAGCGCAATCGTCAAGTTCAAATGCGGAAAGGTCGCCGGCCTCCTGGGCCGCAGTAAGCGCAGCGCGTACCAGCTCTTCAATCTTCTCGGGCATAGATCCTCCTTGTGTTAAAGCCCCCGAGCTCTTGGTCACTCGTAGGGCAAAAGCCAGAGTTTGTAGCACTCTATCACAAGCGACGGGCACTGTCGCAGGGTAAAGCCAATCGAAATTGCATATGCACAAAATTGACTACAGCTTATATGGACTCACTCAAAGATGCCGGTCTGCCTGCAGATTATGCACGCGTTGAAAATGCATAAAGGTGTGAATGAGCTGTGTCTGTTATCGAATACTCTTACCTATCAGAGTTGTGTGCTTTTCCTGCACAAAGTGAGGATTTGCGCACGTCAGCGTGTTATTCTAGACATACGTAAATTCGTATAAGTTGGAGGTAGCATGTTCTCAATCGGTCAACACGTCATTCATCCGGGTCAGGGAGTCTGCACCGTCGTCGGTTTTAGGGACGACACACCGCAGCCCATGCTGTTGCTCGAGACCAAGCAGGGACATGCGCAGACGATCCTTATGTACCCCGTGGCGCAGGCCGACCGTTTGCACGCTGCCATCTCGCAGCAAGATGCCGAGCACCTGCTGAGCCACTACGACGAGCTGGAGTGCGACACCTTTACCGAGCGCAACAGCTCACTTGAGGAGACGCACTTTAAGCAGCAGCTCAAGCTGGGCGCGCCCGAGACGGTCCGCGTGGCAAAGACCATGATGCACCGCATTCGCCAGGCCGAGGAAGCCGATAAAAAGCCCAGCTCCTACTACATGCGCGTACTCAAGGAGGCCAAGCGCCGCTCCATCGAGGAGTTCGCCGTGGCATTGGGCGTCACCGAGGAGGCCGCCGAAGCCCGCCTAGCCCAAGCCGCCCTCAACTAACCCATCCGCGCCAAAAACCACCACAAAGGGGACAGGCACCTTTGTGGTGGTTTTTTCGTTCTAGTCGTTCTAGTAGTATTCATTCTTAGCGATACCCACGAGCACAAGGAGTCTCTTATGGCAGAGCCGCTTACCGCCGGAATCACCCGCGACCGCGCGTTCGAACTGCTCAACGAACACAACAAGGACCCGTTCCACATCACCCATGGCGAGACGGTCGAGGGCACCATGCGCTACTTTGCGCGTGAGTTCGACCCCGAGAACGAGGAGTTTTGGGGCATCGTCGGTCTGCTGCACGACTTGGATTGGGAGGAGCATGAGGACGACCCCATGAACCACACCATCTATGCGGCCGAGATCCTTGAAGGCGAGGGCGCCTCTCCCGAGCTCATTCGCGCCATTCAGACGCACACGTCCGATTTCAACACCTCGCTGCCCAAGCCCGAGCTGCAGATGGAAAAGATCCTGTTTGCCTGCGACGAGCTCACCGGCTTGATCGGTGCTGCCGTCATCATGCGTCCGAGTAAGAGCGTCATGGACTTTACGACCAAGTCGCTCAAGAAAAAGTTCAAGGACAAGCGCTTTGCCGCCGGCTGCTCGCGCGACGTGATTACGCAGGGTGCCGAGATGCTGGGCTGGGAGCTCCCCGAGCTCTTCGACCGTACCATCGCGGCCGGGCAGTCC
>URTP01000196.1 GCA_900550835.1 uncultured Collinsella sp.
GCTCTGGGCGGCGCGCAGCGTCGAGCCGTTACGGCGTTTGGTAAAACGCCGTAACCCCCTAGTACATCTTTGCGCCGGCGGGGATGGAGGCGTCGAGCTGGATCAGGTTGAGACGCTCCTCACCATCCTCCTCGTGGATAGCGCTGATGAGCATGCCGCAGCTGGGAATGCCCATCATCTTGCGCGGCGGCAGATTGGTGATGGCGAGCAAGGTCTTGCCGACCAGGTCCTCGGGCTCATAATAACCGTGAATGCCGGAGAGGATGGTGCGGTCGGTGCCAGTGCCGTCGTCGAGCGTAAAGTTCAGCAGCTTCTTGGACTTCTTGACGGCCTCGCACGCCTTGACCTTCACAGCGCGGAAATCGCTCTTGGAGAAGGTATCAAAGTCGACGAACTCCTCAAACAGCGGCTCGACGGCGATCTTGGAGTAATCAACCGTGGGCTTGAGCGGCTTGACGAACGGGCTCGCGGTGTTGCCGGCCTCGGCAGCCTTGGCGGCAGCGGCACCGGACTGGAAACCCTTCTCGGGCTTCATGTGCGGGAACAGTAGCACGTCGCGGATGGAAGCCTGGTTGGTGAGCAGCATGACCACGCGGTCGATACCGATGCCGATGCCGCCCGCGGGAGGCATACCGTACTCGAGGGCGCGCACGTAGTCCTCGTCGTACTCCATGGCCTCGTCGTCGCCGCCAGCCTTCTCGGCCATCTGGGCGGCAAAGCGCTCGGCCTGGTCGACCGGGTCGTTGAGCTCGGAGAACGCGTTGGCGTACTCGTGACCGGCGATAACCAGCTCAAAGCGGTGCGTCAGGCGCGGGTCGTCCTCAAAGCGCTTGGCAAGCGGGCTGACCTCGATGGGGTAATCGCAAACGAACGTGGGGTTGACAATGGTGTCCTCGCCCAGCTCATCGTAGATCTCGGCGATAATCTTGCCGGCGGTCCACTCGGGCTTAATCTCCAGGCCCTTCTCGCGCGCGGCGGCAGCAAGCTCCTCGACCGGCGTGTCGATGGTGACCTGCTTGCCGAGCACGTCGGAAACGATGTCGGTCATGGGACGGCTGGCCCACTCACCAGAAAGGTCGATGGTCTGGCCCTGGTACTCGATGACCTCGGGGTTGCCGATGGCCTTGTTAGCCGCCTTAATGACACCCTGGGCGAGCGCCTTCATGCCCTCGAGGTCGGAGAAGGCACGATAGGCCTCCATCGTGGTGAACTCGGGGTTGTGGGTAAGGTCCATGCCCTCGTTACGGAAGATACGGCCGATCTCGAACACGCGCTCAAAACCGCCGACGATGCAGCGCTTGAGGTGCAGCTCGGTAGCAATGCGCAGGTAGCACTCCTGATCGAGCGCGTTGAAGTGGGTAATGAACGGCTTGGCAGTAGCGCCGCCCTGGATGGTCTGCAGGATGGGGGTCTCGACCTCCATGTAGCCGTCGGACTCCATAAAGCGACGGAAGGTGGAGAGAATCTGCGAACGCTTACGGAACGTCTCGCGAACGTCGTCGTTGGCGATCAGGTCAACATAGCGCTGGCGATAGCGGGTCTCCTTGTCGGAAAGACCGTGGAACTTCTCGGGCAGCGGACGAACGGCCTTGGCAAGCAGGGTCGCGCTCTTAGGGGCAACGGAAAGCTGACCGCGCTGGGTGCGCACAACCACGCCGGTCACGCCCAGGATGTCGCCCAGGTCGAGGGACTTGAGCGTATTCCAGGCAGCCTCGTCCATGTCGTTGATGCGGCAGAACAGCTGAATCTCGGCAGTCGCATCGCGCACGACGATGAACATGATCTTGCCCTGACCGCGCTTGGCGACCACACGGCCGGCGATCTTCACGACGTCCTCGGTGTCCTCGCCATCGGCAAGCTCGGCATACTTAGCCTCGATATCGGCAACGTAGTCCTCAAGCTCAGAGTGCTCGGGATAGGGGTTCTGGCCCGCCTCGAACAGGGCGGCGCGCTTGGCCAGGCGGGTGGCGCGCTCGTCGTTGAGCGTCGATGCCTGATCTGCGGCGTTCTGGTTCTCTGCCATAAGTTAGCTCCTCAAACTAAAACGCTCCCCAGGATTCGGTCCCAGGGAGCGAAAACATACCTTTACGCGGGACCGTGGTCTAGCGTGCAATCTTGGCGATGGTGTAGACGCGAGTCTTGCCGGAAGGCGTAACGACCTCGACGGAGTCGCCCTCGCCGTGACCGATGATGGCGTGGCCGACCGGAGACTCGTTGGAAATCTTGTGCTCGAGCGAGTTGGTCTCGGTGGTACCGACGAGCGTGACTTCCATGACCTCACCGTTGGGATCAATCAGAGAAACGGTGGAACCGATGGAGACGGTCAGATCACCTGTGGTGGCAGCAACCTGAGCGTTGGCAAGGATGGCCTGGATCTCGGCAATACGAGCGGCGTTCTGGGCCTGCTTGTCCTTGGCGGCATCGTACTCGGAGTTCTCCGAAAGGTCGCCGAACGCGCGGGCTTCCTTGATGTCCTCGACGATCTCCTTGGCGTAATCGCCCTCACGCCAAGCGAGCTCCTCGACGAGCTTCTGGCGGCCCTCAGCGGTCAGTACGATCTGGCTTGCGTCCATACGGATATCTCCCCAACTCTGATCAAACAATCAACTGTCAACAAAACGAAAAAGACCGGCTAACCTGCGGG
>URTP01000197.1 GCA_900550835.1 uncultured Collinsella sp.
GGCGGCCAGGGTTCGCGCCTCTACGCGCTGACCCAGAAGCTGGCTAAGCCGGCGGTTCCGTTCGGCGGGAAGTACCGTATCATCGACTTTCCGCTGTCCAACATGATGAACGCCGGCATCAAGACCGTCGGCGTCGTCATGCCGGGCAACTACCGCTCGCTGATCGACCACGTGGGCTCGGGAAAAGACTGGGGCCTGGACCGCAAGAAAGGCGGCCTGTTCATGGTGCCCGGCAACGCGTATGGCACCACCAAGGGCGGCATGCGCTTCCTGCTGCGCGACATCATCTCCAACAAGACGCTGTTCCAGCGCTCTGCTATGCCCTATGTTGTGATGATGGGCACCAACATCATCTTTAACATGGACCTCAACACCATCATCGAGGCGCACGAGAACTCCGGTGCCCAGATGACCGTGGTGTACTGCAAGGCCACGCGCAACGTCGATGACGAGACCAAGCTCGAGATTAACGAGAACGGCCGCCTGACGGGCGTGAGCGCCGGCGTCGTGTGCATCGTCAACCGCGATACGCTGCTCGAGATTATCGACCACTACCAGGCCGCCGACTATCTGGACCTGCTCGAGGCACTCCAGGGCGACTTTGGCAACATCGACGTGTGCAGCTACGAGTACAAGGGCGAGGTCGTGGGCGTGTTTAGCGAGAAGTCGCTGTATCGCCGCAGCATGGACCTGCTCGACCAGACCGTGGCCGACCAGCTCTTTGACCCCGAGCGCCCGATCCTGACCAAGGCTCACGACGTGCCGCCTTCGCGCTATGCGACCGGCAGCCACGCCTGCAACTCGATCATCTCGGCCGGCTGCATCATCAAGGGCACCGTGCGCAACTCGATCCTGTCGCGCGGCGTCGTGGTCGAGGAAGGCGCTTCGGTGACCAACTCGATCATCAACCAGAGCTGCATCATCAAGAGCGGCGCCCGCGTTGAGAACGCCATTCTGGACAAAAACAACGTGGTTCCCACCAACACCGAGCTTCGCGGCACGCCCGAGAACATCCTGGTGCTGGGCAAGGCTCCGTTAACTTCCGACACCACCATCGTACGTTAACGTTGGCACCGCAACATCGCTCGTAACAAGTAGAATAGCCGCCCGGTTAGCGCCAGGCGGCTATTCTCGAATTGCAACATGGGAGACAATATGGCAGATTCCAGCAAAAAGATGCAGATCGTGTTTGCCTCGGCCGAGTGCGCACCGTTTGTAAAGACCGGTGGCCTGGGCGACGTGGCAGGCTCGCTGCCTGCGGCGCTTGTGCGCGCCGGCGCCGAAGTTATCGTGATGGTGCCCAAGTACGCCACCATAAAGGACGAGTACAAGGCGCAGATGGAGCACTTCTCCGACTTTTACGTGAGTCTGGGCTGGCGCAACGAGTACTGCGGACTCGAGAAGCTCGAGCACGACGGCGTCACCTATATGTTCATCGACAACGAGCGCTACTTTGCGCGCGACTATCCGTACGGCTTCTTTGACGACGGCGAGCGCTTTGCGTTCTTCTCCAAGGCCATCACCGAGAGCCTGCAGCACCTGCCAGCCGGCTTTGAGTGCGACATCCTACACTGCAACGACTGGCAGACGGCACTTGCGCCCGTGTTTTTGCGCGAGTTTTACCAGGGCCTGCCGCTGTATGACCGCGTCAAGACCGTGTTCTCGATCCACAACGTGGCGTTCCAGGGCCAGTTTAGCGACACCGTGATGGAGGACATCCTGGGCGTGGCGCACATTCCGGCGGCCGCCTCGCAGCTGCGTTGCGACGCCTGCAGCATCAACTACATGCTGGGCGCGCTGCGCTATGCCGATGCCATCACCACGGTGAGCCCCACCTATGCCAGCGAGATCCAGACGCCCGAGTTTGGCGAGGGCCTGGACGGCGTGCTGCGCGAGCGCTCGTATGCGCTGCAGGGCATTTTGAATGGCATCGACGTGGCAGGCTTTGACCCGGCGACCGACAAGCGCATTGCCGCCAACTACACCGTGGAGGACCGTTCTGGTAAGGCCGTGTGCAAGGCCAAGCTGCAGGAAGAGCTGGGGCTCGAGGTTCGCGACGATCGTCCGCTCATGGTGATGGTCACGCGCCTGACGCGCCAGAAGGGCATGGACCTGGTCATGTACGCGCTCGACCGCATTTTGGCCGGCGGCGTGCAGGTGGCGGTGCTGGGCACCGGCGACCGCGACTACGAGGACGGTCTACGCTACTTCCAGGGCAAGTACCCCGGCACCATGGCCGCACGCATTGAGTTCGATCCGGCGCTGTCACAGCGCATGTATGCTGCCGCCGACATGTTCCTGATGCCTTCGAAGTTTGAGCCCTGCGGCCTGTCGCAGATCATCGCCATGCGCTACGGCACCCTGCCCATCGTGCGCGAGACCGGTGGTCTGAAGGACACCGTGATCCCGTATAACGAGTTTACCGGCGAGGGCACAGGCTTCTCGTTTAGTAACTTTAACGGCGACGAGATGGGCGACGCCGTGTTCCGTGCGGCACGCCTGTTCTGGGACAACCGCGATGCCTGGAACCAGCTGGTCACGCAGGCCATGAGCCAGGACTTTAGCTGGACGCGCTCGGCCGACAAGTATCTGGACCTGTACTTCTTTATGCATCCGGAGATTGAGAGGCCAGCGGCTGTTGTC
>URTP01000198.1 GCA_900550835.1 uncultured Collinsella sp.
TACTGCGCGCGACCGCCCGGTACATAGACGCCGGCCGCCGCGAGCGGGGTCACCTTAACGCCGAGCATCGTGCCGTCCGGGCGCGTGGTAAACCAGCTCTGCTCGACCTCGCGCTGGTGAAACTCACGGATCTGGCGCGCAGCCTTCTCGAGCGCGGCGACAAAGGCCGGGTCGAGGCCTTCGAGCGCGGCATCGATCTGCTCCTGCGGCAGACGGAAGCTCTGCAGCTCAACACCGTCAAAACGCTGGCAATAGTCGCGCACCGCGGCATCGCCATTGGCACGCACGCTGGCCACGATATCGCGGGCGGCGTCGACAATGTTTTGCGGCAGCACGCCCTTACGGTTGAGCTGGTTGGTAACGAGGCGCTCACCGGGAGCAAGCTTGATGGTCTTCATTTCGGTATCCCCTATCGGTCGAGGTTGTGTTCGAAAACGAGAGGCCGGACGGCGGCACCAGTCGGCCCGCAGCCCGGACGTTGGGGCGCCCGTGCGTGCTCGCGCTATTGTGCCGAGCCCGCGACGGGCTCAAAATGCTTGTCCTTAACGGCCGCGGCCAGGCGATCGGCCAGGTTGTGCACGCGCGGGTCCAGGCGCGCGGCACCCGGATTGACAAAGAAGCGGGCCGTGCAGTCCATAATGCGGCCGGTGATGACCAGGTCGTTGTCGCGCAGCGTGGCGCCCGTGGCGGTGATATCCACGATGCGATCGGTCATACCGACAATGGGACCCAGCTCGATGTTGCCGTGCAGCGAAACAATGTCGGCGTTCACGCCGCGCTCGGCATACCAGGCACTCGCGATGCGCGGGTACTTGGTTGCCACGCGAAGCGAACCGCGGCGGGCATAGTTGCGCTCGGCCTGGCCGGCGCGCCACGCGGGCTCCGCCTCGATAAAGGTGCACAGGCCATAGCCCAGGTCGACCAGCTGCAGCAGGTTGAGGTCTGCCTCGATGAGCGAGTCCCAGCCGCAGATGCCACAATCGGCACCACCGCAGCCCACAAAGGCAGGCGCATCGCTGGGACGCACGATGACAAACTCGATATCGCCGACTGCGCCCTCGCCGGCACGCGTGTCGCGGCCGCGAACGATCAGGTGACGGCCGGGGTCACGCAGCTCGGAGACGTCCAGGCCCGCAGCCTCAAGCACGTCGAGGGTATCGGCCTTGAGCGAGCCCTTGGGCACGGCGATACGCAGCGGACCCTCGGCGCCACGGCCCACGGCGTGGTCGCCATCGGAAGCGGCGTCCTCAGCCGAAGTGTGCGCGGCCTCCAGACGCTCGAGCGAAAAGGCAAATCCCGCCGCCGGTACCTCGATGCCATCGCCGAACGCGCCGGTAAAGATGGAGTCGTAGCGACCGCCCGAACCCACCGGATCGGGCAGGCCACCGGCATAGGCCTTAAAGACCAGGCCCGTGTAGTAATAAAAAGAGTTCATGATGGAGAAGTCGAAGGACAGCACCTGGGCGTCCTCGGGAGCCAGGCCCTCGACCAGGGCACGCAGCTCGCGCGTCAGCGGCGCGACGATACCGGCAGCTTCCAGCAGCGCATCCACACGGTCGAGTATCTCGGCACCGCCGTGCAAGCGCGGCAGCTCGCTAATGGCGGCCTTGACGGCCTCGGGCTCGGCGCTTGCCGCCACGCGGGCATCGAGGCCCACAAAGTCATTGGCGTGCACGCAGCGCAGGGCCTCGGCAGCCAGCTCGCGATCCTCGCACGCCGCGAGCAGCTCCTTAAAAGGACGCACGCTACCTGCGATAATGCGCGCATCGGGCAGTGCCAGCTTACGCACGGCCTCGGCCACGAGCGAGACGATCTCGACATCGCCCGCAGTGTCGCCCACACCGATGAGCTCAAAGCCCAGCTGCGTAAACTGACGCGAGCCGCCGGCATTGCGCTGGCACTCGCGAACCACCGGCGCCTCGTAGCGCAGGCGCAGGGGCAGGTCGGCCGCGCGCATGCGGGTCGAAACCAAGCGCACGATCGGCAACGTGTTGTCGGGACGGACCACCAGCAAACGCCCATCATCGTCAAAGAGCTTAAACGGCGTGTCCGCAATGCGGCCACCTTCCTCGAGCGAACCCTTGTCCTCGAGCAGCGGCGTCTCAACCGGCAGGTAATGATGCTCCCTAAAGCAGCCCTTCACCGTACATGCGATCTCCTCGCGTGCCTGAGCCTCCTCGGGCAATATGTCCCGGAATCCCCACGGTGTGGCCGTCATCTGGTGAGCCTCCTCATGCTGTGTTTCATATAGAACAGAAGACCGGCATAGCTCCGCCGGTCTTCTGGGTACTTTAGCATACTAGAGTGCTTGCGGGGAAATTCGTCTCCCTCGGCTCACAGCGTATTCATTTAGAAACATAGGGGCGGGCCCTCAGCTCAATCTGGCGATTCCCCCAGCCCAGCAGGAAAGCGCGTCCCACTCCGAGCCGCAAGCCCGGGATGAACTTTCCGCCGAAGACACCCTGCGCCGACAGCAACGCAAAAAGGGCGCCCGCGCAAATGCGGACGCCCTTGTGTAGGGTCGAGATATCAACCAGCCAAGATATCGGACCTGCGACCAGCTCTTAGTAGTCGAACTGGTGGTAGTAGCGGCGGTACTTGAGGTTGTGCTTGGTGACC
>URTP01000199.1 GCA_900550835.1 uncultured Collinsella sp.
TTTCAGTACTTGTAACATTTTTAACTTGTCATTATCAATGCTCGGCAACCTCTGCCACGGCGGCGACCGGTGCGGCATCCACCACGCGGTAGAAGAGCTGCGCGAGCAATGGCATCAAGAACACCGTGATGGCACCGGCGGCAACCATGACCGACGCAATATCTTGCGACAGCGCGCCCGCGTTGACGGCAACGCTCGTAACGGCAACGATGATCGGCAGCGCCGTGGTGCAGTACAGGGCCACGGTAATGCGACCATACGCCGACACATCGCGCGTCGCAGGACAAATGCTCATGGAAATAAGAATAGGCACGGCACGAATAATCAACAACGCCACGATAAAGCCCACGAGCAGACCCGGGCGCGACGCCACGGCCGTCAGATCGATCTTTGCGCCCGATACGGTAAAGAACACCGGAATCAAAAAACCGTAGGCCAGACCGTCGAGCTTGGTCTCGAGCGTATGGTTGCCCTCGGGGATGATATAGCGCAGGACAAAGCCGGCGGCAAAAGAACCCAACACGATGTCGAGATCAAAGACGGCCGAGAACGCCACGAGCGTGACCAGGATGAGCACCGTCAGGCGCACGAAGGTCTGCGACGTGGTATCGGCGCGCTCCTCGACAAACGCAAAGAAGCGGCTGCCGACGCGCTTGGAGCGGCTTGGGACCACGGCCAGCAACACGCAAACCACCGCAAACAAGCCAAGGATTACGAGCGTTTGGATGCCAGTGCGGACAGACAGCAGCACCGACATGGCGAGCACGGGACCGAGCTCGCCCCAAGTGCCATACGCGAGAATCGAGTCGCCCACGCGCGTGCCGGTGAGCGAGCGCTCGCGCATGATGGGCACAAGCGTACCGAGCGCCGTCGAAGTGAGGGCAAGCGTCACGGCGATACCGTCGAAATGACTGACTGAGAACCACGGGGTAAAGCGCACGGCAAGCCAGGCGATACCAAACGTGACGACCCACGTCGCCAAGCCGTAGCGCCCCTCGACGCCCGTGATGCTCTTGGGGTCGATCTCAAAGCCGGCAAGCAGGAACAAAAAGGCCAGGCCCAGCTCGGACACAAGCGAGACCTCAGCATCTACATGGATGACGCCGAGCATATGGGGTCCCAGTACCGCGCCGAGCACGAGCAAAAAGACCGTCTCGGGAACGGGTTTTCCGGGAATCGCCGAGGCGATAAAAGGACTCGCAAAGGCCACGAGTGCGATGATGGCGAGCGAAACGAATGCCATGTGATGCCTTTCTCTTGTTTGCGCTTCACTGTAGCACCCTCGCCGTCCTCAACGCGCCGCGAGCTGTCGTATCATAGTGAGGTTTACAAACATGTGGCTCAAGGCGACCGCAGGGCAGACCCCGCAAACCGACCGCTGCCGCATACCGTACCGTACGCCCAACCGATCAGGAAGGCAGGAACCAATGGTCTCTCGTATCTACGTGGAGAAGAAACCCGGGTTCGACGTCGAGGCTCAGCAGCTCAAGGGCGAGCTGACCGAAATTCTCGGCATCAAGGGCATCGAGGCCCTGAGGATTATCAACCGCTACGACGTCGAGGGCATCGACAAGGAGCTTTTCCGGTCCTGCGTGCCGACCGTCTTTAGCGAGCCCCAGGTCGATGTGACCTACGACGAGCTCCCCGCAAGCGATGGCGCCGTCTTTGCCGTCGAATTCCTGCCTGGCCAGTTTGACCAGCGCGCCGACTCCGCCAGCGAGTGCGTGCAGCTCATCAGCCAGGGCGAGCGCCCCGCCGTGCGCTCCGCCAAGGTCTATATGATCTCGGGCGCTCTGGACGAGGCCGCCATTGATGCCATCAAGCACTACGTGGTGAACCCCGTCGAGGCGCGCATCGCCTCGCTCGACCTGCCCGAGACGCTGTACATGGAGACCCCCGAGCCCCAGCCCGTCGAGGTGCTCGACGGTTTCCGCGAGCTCGACGAAGCCGGCCTTGCCGCCTTTATTTCCGAGCGCGGCCTTGCCATGGACGAGGCGGACATCGCCTTCTGCCAGCAGTACTTCCGCGATGAGGATCGCGACCCCACCATCACCGAGATCCGCGTGATCGACACCTACTGGTCCGATCACTGCCGCCACACCACCTTCGGCACCGTCCTGGACGACGTGACGATCGACGACGCCGTGGTGCAGCAGGCCTTCGACCGCTACATGGAGATGCGCCACGAACTCGGTCGCGACACCAAGCCCGTCTGCCTCATGGACATGGGCACCATCGGCGCCAAGTACCTCAAGAAGACCGGCGTCATGACCGATGTCGACGAGTCCGAGGAGATCAACGCCTGCACCGTCAAGGTGAAGGTCGATGTCGACGGCGAGGACCAGGACTGGCTGTTCCTCTTTAAGAACGAGACCCACAACCACCCGACCGAGATCGAGCCCTTCGGCGGTGCCGCCACCTGCGTGGGCGGTGCCATCCGCGACCCGCTGTCGGGCCGCAGCTACGTGTACCAGGCCATGCGTGTCACCGGCGCCGGCGACCCCACCGTCCCCGTGTCCGAGACGCTCGAGGGCAAGCTGCCGCAGCGCAA
>URTP01000200.1 GCA_900550835.1 uncultured Collinsella sp.
CCAGGCATCCCAGATAGGCGGGGTTAGCGCGCATGGCCTGAATCACCACGTCGATATCGGACTTGTGACCCGCCGTGGCGACGACCACCAAGTCGCGCGGGCCGATGGGGCACAGCTCGCTCAGGTTCTTATAATCGACCAGACGACGGTCGTAGACGCCGGGCACCCATTCGGGGGTCAGCGTGCCGGGGCGGTCGTCGCAAGCCACGACGGCAAAGCCCGCCGCCGTGAGCACCCGCGCCGTCGCAGCGCCCACGTGGCCGCAGCCAAAGATATAGGTCAGGCCCTCGGGGCAGAGCGTCTCGATGTGCGCCGGGGGAATCTCGGAGGCGGCGTTGGTGTAGGTGACCTTACTCCCCTCCTCCACCAGCGAAAGCTCGGGGCAGCCGGCAATGGTATGGCGCGATGTCTCGCCATGGTACTCAACCACATCGCCCTCGAGCGCGCTCGCGATAAACGGCTCAAAGTCGATGACGAAGTCGCCGATGCGCCGATAGGCCAAGACGTCGGCAACCGACTGGAACAACGGTGCCTGGGTCGAGTCCAGATGCAGGTAGCACAGGCAGATGGCCCCGCCGCAGATCATGCCGGTATCGGAGTTCTCGCCGCCCATGGTGTAGCGGACCAGACGCGATTGCCCTGCGGCCAGCAGCTCGCGCGCCTCGTCCAGCGCAAAAAGCTCAATCTTGCCGCCGCCGATGGTGCCCGCTTGGCTGCCATCGGCAAAGACGGCCATCCAGGCGCCCACGCCGCGCGGTGACGACCCTGCCGTGCCGGCCACTACCACCAGTTCGCACGTCTCACCAGCACGCAAGGCGGCAAGCGCCGCATTCACAACATCGAGCTTTTCCATTGCCGCCTTCTATCCTCTAAAGACACCGGTGAGCATAGCGAGCGCCTCGAGCACACCGCCGCCGACCGACGTCGCCTTGTCCGAAATGTAGTTGATATAGCTGGCATCGCCGCGCGGATCGACATCGGCGCATTTAAAGCCCTCAGTCACCTGCACGCCGTTCGCCAAAAGCCCGCGCAAGCAGCCGTCAATCTGCGTGACCATGGGAGTATCACCCGCATACCCGATCACATCGCCGGCACTCACGATGTCGCCGATGGTGCGGTCGGACCTAAACACGCCGGCGGCGGGGCTGTGGATAACACGTTCCTTGCCATAGCCGGCGATAATGCCCGGCACGCCCGTGTTGGGCTGGGGCGAACCTTGGGTAATGACACGGCCGAGAAAATGTCCGCGCATGGTCTCGACCACGGCGTCGCAGTCAACCGGCGCGGTAAAGCCCGGCCCCACAGCGATGACGGCAGGCGCCATGTCGCGCGTGGTGCCCAAGTTGCGCTTAGCCAAAATCGCGTCGACCACAGCCGCGGGTTTAAGCTCATCGAGCATCTTGGCCTGAGGGTCCACCACAACGGCGACGTCTCCAGCCTCGGTAATCTCAAGCGCCTCAGCCGGCGTCCGTGCCAAGCGAGCGCGAATGCCTTCGACCTCGACCTCGCCCAGGCGAATGGCCTCGCAAAAACAGATTGTGCGGCGGATGCACGTGGGAACCGCGATATCGGCCATAACGACCGAAACGCCGGCGCGCACCAAGCGAGCGGCGACGCCCGTGGCGATATCGCCGGCGCCGCGAACATAAACGAGCATTCCCGGGGCACCTCCCTGTGCTACGGTTTGAGCAGAGCAAAAGCGGTTCGGCCGCTACTCTGATGATTATTTATTATCACAGTATTATACGGCGGTGAACAGATGGAAACGACGAGCGGAAACCTTGCCTCCGCGCTCAAGATCGAGCCGGGCATTACCGCGATTATCGGCAGCGGCGGCAAGTCGACGTTGCTGAAGATGCTGGGTCTCGAGCTCATGCGCGGCGGCGGGCGCGTGCTCCTCTGCACCACCACGCACATGTTTCCCGTCGCCGGCGTGCCATGGGACGGGTCGAGCCGTCGCCTGGACGCCGCGCCTTGGAAGCCGGGGACCCCGCATGTTCCCGGCTGCACCTGCGAGGCATGCGCGGAACTTGTCCGCGGAAGCATCTGCCCGGCGGGGGTTTTTGACCCGGAGACAGGCAAGCTCTCCGCCCCCGCTGAGCCGATCGACCAGCTGGCGCAGCGCTTTGACTATGTGTTGGCCGAGGCAGATGGCAGCAAGCGACTCCCGCTCAAGGCGCATGCCGCCTGGGAGCCGGTAATTCCCGCCGCCACGGCAAACGTTGTCTGGGTCGTCGGCGCCTCGGGGCTGGGCAGGCCCGTCGCCGAGGTTGTCCACCGCCCCGAGCTCTTCTGCGAGCGCTGCGGCTGCGAGCCTACCGACATCGCCACGCCCGAGCGCGTCGCCCAGGTGCTCAATGCCGAGATGCAGATGCTGAAACTCAGCAATGCCCGTATCATGCTCAACCAAGCCGACACGCTTGCCGACCCAACAATGGCAGATCGCTTCGAGGCAGCCCTCAACCGCCCCCTCATCGCCACCAGCCTCCAGGGGTAGCAAATTTGGGACGGGGCTCTTTTGGCTGTTTTGCC
>URTP01000201.1 GCA_900550835.1 uncultured Collinsella sp.
CTCGATGACGCTCCCGCCGATGCCCTGCCGCCGGTGGTAACAGAGCGCCGCGAGTGCTATCGGGCTGCCGGCATTGCGACAGACGAGGCCAAGCTCGCTGCCGGCGTTGCCGACGAGCAGGAGCGTGTGGATGCTGCCGTGGGCGGCTATAACCGCGCGGTGCGTCGTCTGTACGGCCCCGGTACGCCGTGGGGCGAGGTCACCGAGTGGCAGGCGGCAACGATGGAGGAGCTCGAGCGTCAGCAGCGCATCAACGAGACGGCGAAGCATCGCGTGGTGGGACTCGTTATCGAGACGCGCCCCGATACCGTAACGCCGCAGGCGCTTACGCTCATCCGCCGTCTGGGCTGCACCAAGATACAGATGGGCATCCAAAGCCTTGACCAGCATCTACTCGATATCAACGAGCGTCGCATTTCGGTGGCTCAGATTGAGCGGGCGTTTTCGCTTGCGCGCCTGTTTGGCTTTAAGATCCATGCGCATTTTATGCTCAACTTGCTGGGCGCCACACCCGAGGGGGACAAGCGCGACTACGAGCGCTTTATGACCGAGGGGGCCTTTATGCCCGACGAGGTCAAAGTCTACCCGTGTGCGCTCATCGAGGGCTCGCGCCTGGTGGGCTGCTACGAGCGCGGCGAGTGGCGCCCCTATACCGAGGAAGAACTGCTCGATGTGTTGGCCGATGACATCGTGGTGACGCCGGCATTCTGCCGCATCAGCCGCATGATTCGCGACTTTAGTTCCGATGACATCATGGTGGGCAACAAGAAGCCCAACCTGCGTCAGCTCGTCGAGAACCGCCTGGCTGCTCGGGGTGACGGTGCGACGGTGCGTGAGATTCGCTATCGCGAGATCAGCACGGCGGGTGCCGACTTGGATGAGCTATCTCTTGATGAGGAAGTAGCGTACGAGACGCCGGTGACTTACGAGCGCTTTTTGCAGTGGGTGACGCCGCGGGGCAAGATCGCGGGCTTTTTGCGGTTGTCGCTGCCCGATCGCGCTTTTGTTGCCGCACATGCGGACGAGCTGCCGACGATGCCGGACGAGGCGATGATTCGTGAGGTGCACGTGTATGGCATGGCGGCGCGCGTGGGCGATCAGGGCCAGGCAGCGCAGCACCATGGATTGGGACGTTTGCTCGTGGAGCGTGCGTGCCAGATAGCTCGGGACGCTGGCTATACGTACATCAACGTGATCAGCGCGATCGGTACGCGCGAGTACTATCGCCATCTTGGATTTTATGACCATGGCCTTTATCTGCAAAAGGAGCTCTAGATGAACAAGCCGAGTGTTTCTGCTGGCGTCGTTGCCGGCGTTGCTCTGGGAGCCGCGGCGCTTGGTGCGGCCGCTGTCGCTGTTCGTGCTGCCTGTCTGCAGGTCGCGAGGACCCGCAATGGGCTGGCACGTGTGAAGCGCGTGCACGATGAGGGCGGCGACGAAGTTCGCGTATTGGTGCAAGGCGGCGTCTACCAAAGCGCGAGTTACGTTGGCGAGCGCTGGGCGGAGCCCGTCTTTGCGTACTATCGCGCGTTTGACGACGTGTTTGAGGCCGAGGATGCGATGCGCGACGCTTATGGTCACGGTATCAACCGTATGCTTATGCTAGGTGGCGGCGGGTTTGCCTATCCCAAATTTGCGCTGATGTCGCACAAGGTCCTGCGCATGGACGTCATCGAGTATGACGGAGAGATAACGCGCTTGGCGCGCCGTTGGTTCTATCTGGATGAACTGGAGCACGCGGTGGGCGATCGCCTGCGGGTGATTACCGCTGAGGCTCGCTCGTATCTGGGCGTGACGAGCGTGGGCCATCGTCGCTATGACGTGGTCGTGAGCGATTGCTTTGGCGGTGCCGAGCCCGTGCGCGAGCTGGCGACCGTTGAGGCGCTGCGCCTGGTGCGGGGCAGCCTGAACCCCGGGGGTATCTACGTGGCCAATATCGTGAGCGCAAACGAGGGGAGCGATGTGACGTTCCTTCGCGACTGCGCTGCCACGGCACTCGAGGTATTCGTCCACGCCTGGGTGGTCCCATGTGGCGATGCGAAGTTCAGCGGCGAGGAAAACTACCTGCTCATCGCCAGCGACGGCGACTACGCCTTTGCCGAAGCCGTGCCCTTCGACACCGACTTCCTCGGCACCGTCCTTCACGACAAGTAAGTCTCCCCGTCCCAAAAAGGACTGGTCTTAGGCGTGGTCGCGCCAGCCGTGAACGCGCTGCTTCATGCCCTCTATGTCGAGCACGCCTTCGGCAAAGCCCTTGCGCACGAGCTCTTCGGGAACAAACTCGTCGTAGCGGTCAAAGTAAGGCACCTCGCCAGGATAGACGAGCTCGATGGGATCGAAGTCCTTTTCGGCCTCGGCGGCGAGCACCTCAAAGAACGTCTCCTCGTCGGCCTTCATCTTAAACTGCATAAAGTACGGGCGTGACGGGTCGAGTCCGCGAAGGCCCAGCTCGGCGGCGCATTTGATTTTAAGCATGCGCTCGAGTGCTAGGAAGGCGTAGCTGCCCAACCAGGGGAAG
>URTP01000202.1 GCA_900550835.1 uncultured Collinsella sp.
CCATCCCCCGCTATTGAGGTCTAATACTTTTCCCGTGAAGTGAACGACCTTATTTGGACCCCCGAAGCATTGGCATATTTTGACCGCTATTTCCTGCGGTTTTGCAGCGCGAATCCTGCGGTTTTGCGGTCTAAAGGTGTGGATGCTCCGGGACTTCGTTTTTACTCGTTCACTTCTCGGGAAAAGTATTAGAGCTCAGCTGGCGGGGGTACCGCCCTGGCGTCGAAGCCCCGCGTCTTCTTCGCTTGATTGGGAAAAACAGCCTCGCTGAAGTAATTGCGAGCCCGCCCGGACGTATCTGCGGGGGTTGTCTGCACAATTCGCGGTATTATGTTGCGGAGTTTTGAAAGGAGCCGCTGGTGGTCACGACGACGTTTGCTTCGCCTTTGGGCGAAATCTTGCTTGCCGCTGATGGCCGCGGTCTGACGGGGCTTTGGTTTGAGGGACAGGAACACTTTGGCTCCACGCTTCTCCGGGAAGACTCCGAACATGTTGAAGGCGCCGATGCGGTTTCCGGTATTGGTGGCATGTCGTCGGTAAATCCGGCCAATGGCGCGGCTTCTTCGGTGCTAGAGCGTTCTTGGGCTTGGCTCAACGCCTATTTTGCGGGGCAGGAGCCTCGGTTTACGCCGCCGTTGCATTTGATTGGCACGGCGTTTCAGCGTGAGGTTTGGTTTGAGCTACTTTCAATTCCGCGTGGCGAGGTCGCTACGTATGGCGAGATCGCCCAGCGTGTTGCGGCTCGACATCGTGTGCCGGGAAATGAAGCGCCCGTTGTATCTCCTCGCGCGGTGGGGGCTGCGGTCGCTCGCAACCCTATTTCGATTATCGTGCCGTGCCATCGCGTGGTCGCGGCCGACGGATCGCTCAACGGATACGCCGGTGGACTGGATCGCAAAGAATGGCTGCTGCGCCTCGAGGGTGCCTATCTATAAGCTGCAGGCGGCCGCAACGCCCATGCGGCAAGCGCGCTCGCTGTACGGGCGTTGTTTGCAGGGCGAGATGTGAAGCCGCCCGTTCCTTAAGTCCGACTAAGCTATAACCTTGCTTTTTTAAATATGCTCATCGACCTGCTGAGGCAGCACTAAGGCGAGTGCGGGTGCGCTATTATCGGCGCTCACGGAGCGCTTGGTGTTCTTGGCACGCATGGACGAGGGCTCGGCGGGCTTTACCATGGCGTCGATCGATCTTTCGGAGGCGGTGAACAAGGCGGCGGCGCCGTTTAAGTCGGTGGCGGTCTCAGGCGGTAAACGCCTGTCGACGTCGATTGCGACCGGCATGCGGACCCATGCCGATGCCGCGGCGGTGGCGCAGGTGGTTGAGTTGCTACTGGACAACGCCACGCGCTATGCGAGCGAGGGCAGCGTGATTGAGCTGAGCCTGTGCGCCGTTTCGCACGGCAAAGGCAAGGGCGCCGCCGAGCTTGTCGTATCGAACGCCGTGGACGAGCTGCCCGAGGGCGACCTGGACCGATTGTTCGATCGCTTCTATCGTGCGGATGCGTCGCGCAGCTCCAAGACGGGTGGCTCGGGCGTGGGCCTGTCCGTGGTGCGTGCCATCGCCGAGGCCCATGGAGGCGCCGCCACCGTATCCGGTCACGGCAACCAGATTACCTTCACCGTTTGCCTTTAAAACCTGCCAAAAAGGAACAGGTTTATTTTGGCAGGTTTTATCTGGGGAAACGTTCGCAGGAGAGGGCATGGGCGGTGTGAACATATGCATCTCTACCTGCTAAAATATAGGCATCGTTATTCGGCTCCTGAGTGGAAAGGAGACGGTCATGCAGTACGAGATCGGCGGAGGGGCTTTCCCGGTTGTTACGTGCAACCTTAGCGATGGCGAATCCATGATCACCGAAAGCGGCGCCATGGCTTGGATGACCCCCAACATGGAAATGTCTACCTCGGGCGGTGGCATCGGCAAGATGTTCTCCAAGGCTTTTTCGGGTGAGGCATTGTTCCAAAACATTTGGACCGCGCGTGGCGATGGCATGATCGCGTTTGGCTCCTGCTTCCCCGGCCGCATCGTGCCAATCGAGATCGGTCCGGGCAAGAGCTGGATTTTGCAGAAGCGTTCGTTCCTTGCCGCGGAAAGTGGCGTCGAGTTGAGCATTCACTTTAACAAGAAGGCAAAGGCCGGCGTCTTTGGCGGCGAGGGCTTTATCATGCAGAAGCTCACGGGCTCGGGTGTTGCTTTTGCCGAGATCGACGGCGACCTGGTTGAGTACGAGCTCGCTGCTGGCCAGCAGATGATTGTGGATACCGGCAACGTGGCCGGCTTTGAGGAGACCGTGAGCATCGACGCTCAAATGGTCAAGGGCGTCAAAAACATCATGTTTGGTGGCGAGGGCGTGTTCAACACCGTGCTCACCGGTCCCGGTCGCATCTGGTTGCAGACGATGCCCATTTCCAATCTTGCGGCAGCAGTGGCCTCGATGACCAACAACAATAACTAGTCCGCATAGGATAGCGCGCGGCGGGCTTACCCTGTCGCGC
>URTP01000203.1 GCA_900550835.1 uncultured Collinsella sp.
GTGCTTGGTTTTGGAAGTTCGCGAAGCCAAGCACCCCGCCCCGGGTCTCGTCTGTGTATTTCCCGCTGAGCGAGCTATAGATGCCATGCACCGATGCGCTAAAGCGGCGACTTGAAATTGGTGCTATATTTAACTCGAGTTGTTAAGTGTTAGTACGGGAGTCTGATATGGGGCTGTTCAAGAAGAAAAACCCGCAGGATGCCTTTGATCCCGATGTGTTTACCATCACGGACACGATTTTGGACCCGCCGCGCTTTACGTTTTTGCCGGCTATCTACCAGGATGCCACGCGCCGCAAGTGGGCTGTGCATCAACGCGGTGGCGAGCCGAAGATTTTTGACTATGCGGACGTGTTGCAGTGCGAGATTGTCGAGACCGGAAATCCCGAGGATGTGCCGCAGCTCAGCAATCGAGAGCTCGCTCAGCAGATTTTGATTAACCCAGCTCAGGCTACCAAAAACAATGCCGCCAAGCGTAACATGTGCCTTGGTATGGGTGTCGTCGTTGCCGTGCAAACCGGCGAGGATGAGATTTCGAAGCTTGAGATTCCTGTGACTGCGGGCGAAGTCAAGCGAGACTGCGGCCTATATCGGTCGTATCGGAACGTTGCGGAACAGATCAAAGAAGCCTTCGACGCCATGGGGCGTTCGGAGCAATGATGCCCGCAGCATCAAGCGGTCGAGGAGCCTTACCCATGTCGAGTGAACCATATGCGATTCCGCCCAAAGATCGCGCCTTTGAGGGCATTCTTTGGTATATCAACCATTATGACCTGCAGGGTGGCGACCGGCTGCCCGCCGAGCGCGTGCTCTGTGAAGAGCTGGGCGTGTCCCGCACGGCGTTGCGCGCTGCGATCACGCGTCTCATTTCGTGCGGAACCTTGGAAAGCCGCCGCGGTTCGGGCACCTATGTGTGCCCGCCCAAACCGCTGAACATCTTTCAGGAAACGTGGAACTATACGCAGGCGGTGGAGAGGGTCGGCTCAAAGTCAACCGCACGCCTGGTATGCTCCAAGGTCGTGTACGCCGATATCGACCTGGCCCAAAAGGCCCAAATCGAGCTGGGCATGCCGCTCTTCTGCATTCGGCGCGTGCGCGTGGTCAATGGTTCCCCGGCGTCGATCGAGACGGCATACGTCAATCTGTCTTTGTGTCCCTCGCTTCCCGATCACGATTTCGAGCAGGAGAGCCTCTACGACGTTTTGCTCAAAGAGGGGAATGTCCGCGTGTCGCACGGCAAGGAGCATATTTCCATCAGCCGTCTGAACGCCGACGAGGCCAAGTTGCTGGATGCCCAGGAGGGCGCCCCGGTGTTTTATAAGGCTTCGCACGAGCGCGATGAGAACGATGGCTTTGTCGAGTATTGCAAGTCCGTGACCCTGCCGACCAAGTATCGATTTGCCGATAACGGTGAGGCAGACGGCGTTGCGACGAAGGTGGGTGTCGAATGGCTGAGGCAGTAGAAGACTTGCCGGTTTACAAGCAAATTCGCCGCTGCATTGCGGAGCGAATCGAGCGCGGTGACTATCCGACGGGCTCGATGATTCCGTCCGAAAATGAGCTGGCCGAGGAGTTTGGCACGACGCGCCTGACCATCCGCAGCGCCATGGATGAGCTGGTCAAAAGTGGCCAGATTCGTCGCGTGCAGGGCAAGGGCGCCTTTGTGGGGCACAAGTGGTTTGACGAGCACGCTCGCAAGGGCGGCTTCCGTCAGTCGGTTTTAGCTTCGGGCGCGACGCCGTCGGTGCGCATCCTGGCGCGCTCCAAACGCTATGCCGGCCCGTATTATGCCGACTTGTTTGGTATCGGCGAGGACGATCTGCTCTACTCGGTGCGCCGTCTTAACTGCATTGATGGTGAACCCGTGTCGATCGAGATGACGCTGATCCCGTGTCTGCTGTTCCCTGGCATCGAAGACGTGGACATATCGGTTTTCAGCCTGTATGAGACCTATGACATGTTGGGCCGAAAGCCAGATAAATCGATTGAGAAGCTCGATATTGAGGCGCTGGGCGCACGCGATGCGAGTTTGCTCGATCTTGAGCCGGGCGACCTGGCCCTCGTGCTGGAATGCCTGACCTATGACTCGAGTGGACAGGTTATCGAGTGTGCCAAGTCTTTTACCCGCGGCGATGCCGGCGGATATACCTACAACTATTAGTGTTCAGAGCGTCCTTGTGTACGGCAGGGCGCTCGTCTTTTATGGCCATATGTCGCTTGACCGATGGGCGGCAAAAACTGACCGTCTACCGAGAGGGGAGGATGAAATCGAAAAATCGGTATTAAAAACGGCTAACCTGTAATCGTTCACTGGTATTAAGAACCTTTGAATTGTTGAGCTTGGGGCCAAGATGACCACAAGGTTAGGCGGTGCGACGGGACGGTAAGCCCGTCCGGGCCGTGTGACAATTCAAACTGCTCGTGAAAGGAGCGGGAATGAAGGAGACCGAGAAGATCGAGATCATGCACTTCGACCAGGAGGGCTACCTCG
>URTP01000204.1 GCA_900550835.1 uncultured Collinsella sp.
GACTCGTGGACGATGGCGTCCGAGGTCTGGGCCAGGCGGTTAACGAGCGTGGACTTGCCCACGTTGGGGCGTCCGACGACGGCGACGATAGGTTTCATCTGCTCTCCTTTAATGGGTAGGTTCAGTGGAAGTGTTAGAGTCGGCAGGCACAATGCCAAGGATATGCTCTAGGGTATCGAGCAGCTCATGCGGCATGGTCGACACCACATGAACCTCGGCACC
Source organism: uncultured Collinsella sp. (assembly GCA_900550835.1). GTDB lineage: Bacteria > Actinomycetota > Coriobacteriia > Coriobacteriales > Coriobacteriaceae > Collinsella. The sequence goes on from URTP01000204.1 coordinate 223, forward strand.
GCGACTGGTAAGGCTTGCGAGTAAATCGTCACGATGATACTCGTCAAGCGTCATGCCGTCAGCGTTGAACATGAGCTTAGGCACAAAGAGCATAACCCCCGAGAGGTCCTGCGGCAGCTGCTCCAAGATATCGCAGGCGACGATGAGGCCGGTCACGTCCACGTTGCCGCCAAAGTAGTGGTTCTGGATGGCCGTGACAGTGCCGGCGAGTCCCTTGGGCGATTCCACAAAGCGCGCGACCGTATCGCGCGCGCTGGCGCCCGAGAGGCACAGCAAGCGCTGACCACGAGCGGCGATTCCCTCGCGAACGCGGGTCAGGCGCTCGGCATCGGCGGCGAGCACGTTGTCGGTCTCGTCCAGATAGGAGCGGATCATGCCGATGCCGTCATAGTACTGCGGGTAGCCGTCGTAAAAGTCTGCCTCGGGCGGCTCGATGCCGGCGTCCAGATAGAACTCGTCGCTCATCTGGAAGGTATGGCGGCCAAAACGCTCGTACGCGCGGTCCTGGAAGGGTCGGATCATGGCAATGGTTTCGCGCGCGAGCTCGGGCTTATCGCTGTAGGACCAGCTAAAACGGTTTTGGTGCTTGGTAAAGCCGAGCGGCACGATGCCCAGGCTGGTGATCTGCTCATGTTCCTCGCAGTAGCGCAGGGTCTTTTCCAGCTCCTCGCCGTCGTTCATGCCGGGGCACAACACGATCTGCGCGTGAATCTCGATGCGGGCTGCCATGATGGCCTCGAGCACGTCCATGCCGCGCTGGGCGTTGCGGCCCATCATGCGGCGGCGAATATCGGGGCTCACGGCGTGGACCGACACGTTCATCGGACTCATGTTGCGGTCGATGACGTTTTGCACGTCCTCGTCGGAAAGGTTCGTGAGCGTGACAAAGTTGCCCTGCAAAAAGCTTAGGCGGTAGTCATCATCGCGAATGTAGAGCGTGGAGCGGCCACCCTTGGGCAGCATGGTCATAAAGCAGAACACGCAGGCGTTGACGCAGGTACGCATGCCGTCAAAGATGGGTCCATCGAACTCAAGGCCCCAATCCTCGCCGGGAAAGCGATCGAGCTCCACGGGGGTGACGGTGCCGTCGCGCGGGTCGAAAACCTCCAACTCGACGGTGTCTTCGTCGGCCTCCCAGAGCCACACGATCATGTCGGTGAGCTGCTCACCGTTGACCGTGAGCACGCGCATGCCCGGCTCGATACCCACATCCCATGCGGGCGATTCGGGACGCACGTTCTTAACGAGCGCGCCCTCACCCGGCTCGGGGTCGCGGCTGCGCCCGTAATCGGCCACCTCGGTGGCGTATGCGGGTACGGTCTGGTCCATGATTAGCGGCAAAGCTCCTTGATGCGCTCAACGGCGCGTTCGATGTGTTCTTGCGGGGTGGAGGCTCCGGCGGTGATGATGGGCAAACAGCACACCAGCCACAGAAGGTTGGCAAAAAGCAGATCGCCGATCTTCCCCATAGTGCGGTAGAAGGGGCTGTCGATGTTGGTCTTTTTCATGGCGTTTCCTTTCGGGTGGAGGGCTCAGAGGGGCGGTTTACTCGCCGATGCTCTTGAGGTACTCCAGATTTTTGTCGATGAGGGCGCACCGCTGCTTTACGCAGTCCACACTGCGCAGCGGGTCGGCGGGGGTGTTGAAGGCGAAGTCCAGCAGTTTGTCGATGGTGGTAGAAGCTACATGGAGACGGGTATCGCTGGCTGCATAATAAATATACACGCTGCCGTCCTCATCGGCAATAGCACCGTTGGTGAACACCACGTTGGAAACATCGCCCACACGCTCCCAATCCCGGGGAGCGATCAGGAAGCCGGAGGGTTCCGCGATCACCTTGCTGGGGTCGTCCAGTGCGGTGACGAATACATAAATAACGTACCGCAGCCCGGCGGCGGTATTCCGCACGCCGTGGGCAATGTGCAGCCAGCCCTTTTCGGTCTTGATGGGGGTGGCACCCTCGCCGTTCTTTGCCTCGGTGATGGTGTGGTAGCGGCGGGGGCTGGTGATGATCTCCTCGTCAATGACGGCGTGGGTGATGTCCTCGCACAGACCAAAGCCTACGCCGCCGCCGGAACCGGTGTCGATGAAGTCATCCATGGGGCGGGTGTAGAAGGCGTACTTGCCGTTGACAAACTCCGGCAGCAGATCCACATTGCGCTGCTGGGGGCTGCGCTTGGTGACAAGGTTCGGCAGACGCTCCCAAGTTTTGAGGTCTTTGGTGCGGACGATGCCTGCGGCAGCC
>URTP01000205.1 GCA_900550835.1 uncultured Collinsella sp.
CGGAGTTTGTTGACAGCCTGTCCACGTCCAAGTCGCCGCAGCAGATGTTCGGCGCTATTGCCAAGACCTACTACGCCAAGGTGCTGGGCGTGGAGCCCGAGCGTCTGTTCGTGGTGTCCGTGATGCCGTGCACGGCCAAGAAGGCCGAGTGTGCGCTGCCGAGCATGATGGGCGAGGGCGGCGCGCCCGACGTGGACGTTGCGCTGACGGTGCGCGAGATGGTGCGCATGATCCGCGCGAGCCACGTGAGCGTCGACACGCTGGTCGAGGAGCCGCTCGATACGCCGCTGGGCTTTGGCACGGGCGCGGGCGTGATTTTTGGCGCCACGGGCGGCGTGATGGAGGCCGCCGTGCGCTCGGCATATTACCTGGTGACGGGCAAGAACCCGGATGCCGATTTCTTTACCGACGTGCGCGGACTCGATGGCTGGAAGGAGGCCGTGGCCGATATCGATGGCACCAAGGTGCGCGTCGCCGTGGCACACGGGCTGGGAAACGCTGCCCGTCTGCTCGACGCGATTCGCGACGGCCGCGTGAGTTATGACTTCGTTGAGGTTATGGCATGCCCGGGCGGCTGCGTCGGTGGCGGCGGTCAGCCCATCCATGACGGCTGTGAGCTGGCAGCCGAGCGCGGCCAGGTACTGTGGGGCCTCGATGCGAACGCCAAGATTCGCTTCTCGCACGAGAATCCCGATGTCCAGGCGTGCTATCGCGAGTTCTTGGGTGCGCCGCTGTCGCCGCTGGCCGAGGGATTGCTGCATACCGACCATCACGCATGGACGATGCCTAACGAGGGGACGTGCTAGCGATGCGCGCGTTTGCTTTTGAAATGTCGCGCCGGGGATTTGCCTCGGCGCTTGCCGCGGGCGCGTTGTCGCTTGCGCTGGTTGGCTGTGGCGGCGGAGCTGCGGGGGCGAGGTCTTCTGCGGGTTCGGCTGCTGGGTCTGCGGCGAGTGGCGCTGCCGCTGAGTCGGTCGAGGTGCGCGTTGCCTCGCTCAAGGGACCGACGTCGATCGGTCTGGTGCAGTTTATGGACCAGGCTGCCGATGGCGAGACGGACAATGAGTTCGACTTTGCGATCAACACTGCCGCCGACGAGATTGTGCCCAAGGTCATTCAGGGCGATATCGACATTGCCCTGGTGCCCGCCAACGTGGCGAGCGTGCTCTACAACAAGACCGAGGGCGCGGTCCAGGTCATCGACATCAACACGCTGGGCGTGCTGAACGTGGTGACGGGCGATGCGAGCGTGGCCTCGTTTGGCGATCTGGCGGGGCGTACCGTCTATATGACGGGCAAGGGCACCACGCCGGAGTACGTCATGAACTACCTGCTGGAGCGCGCGGGCCTGACAGGCCAGGTGGCGCTTGAGTTTAAGAGCGAGCCCACCGAGGTGCTGTCGGCGCTGCTTGCCGACCCGTCCGCCGTGGGCGTGCTGCCGGAGCCGTTCAAGACCGCTGCCATCGCAAAGAGCGAAGGCAAGCTGTCGGCGCCGGTAAGTCTGACCGATGTGTGGGACGAGCTGGCAGGAGACACGGGCTCGCGCTTGCTGACGGGTGTGACCGTGGTGCGCCGCGCGTTTGCCGAGGAACATCTCGAGGCCGTGGCGGAATTCCTGAGCTGCCATGCGGCGAGCGTTAAGGCTGTCAATGCGGCGCCGGCAGACTGGGCTCAGGCCGTGGTCGATGCCGGCATCGTGGATAACGCCAAGATCGCCGAGAAGGCGATTCCCGGGTGCATGCTTGTCTGCCAGACGGGCAAGGATATGAAGGCGGCACTTAGCGGGTATCTGCAGGTACTGTTCGACGCGGACGCGAGCGCCGTTGGTGGTAAGCTTCCGGCTGACGATTTCTACTACTTGGAGTAGCCCGTGCGTGCGTTTGCTCGACAAATGACAGAGCGTATGAAGGCGGTGGCGGCAGTAGGTGCCGTCGCCGCCTTTTGGCTTGCCGTGTGGATCTTTGCGGCGGCGCTGGTGGCGCAGCCGTTGATTTTACCGGGGCCGGGCGCGGTTGCCTTGGCGCTGCTGCGCCTGGTGTGCGATGGCGGTACCTGGGCGATTTTGGCGGGCTCGGGCGCGCGGATACTGGGCGGGCTGGCGCTTGCCGCGGTGTGTGGTGGCGTGCTTGCCGGGATTTCGTCACGGTCGCGGGCGTTTGCGCGCCTGGTGGCTCCGGCGCTGTCGTTTGTAAAGGCGACACCGGTCGCCTGCGTGGTAGTCCTGCTGCTCATTTGGCTGGGATCGGCGCGCGTGAGCATCGCCGCTGTTTTTTTGATGGCGCTGCCGGGCGTGTATTTCTCGCTGGTCGAGGGCTTGGCGCAAGTGAACAAACCGCTGGAGCAGATGTTTCGCCTGCATGGCGTACGGGGTTGGCGCCTGTTTTGCGCCCATACCTGGCGCGAAGTTCTACCGTTTGTGCTTTCGTGCGCGCAGGCAGTGATTGGCATGAGCTGGA
>URTP01000206.1 GCA_900550835.1 uncultured Collinsella sp.
TAGCCGTCGCGCTGGGCAGCATCGGCATGCTCACCGCCGCGTTCGTGCCGGCCTTTGGTGCCCTCGGCCTTATGGCCGCGCTGGGCCGCAACGCCTTGGGGCTTGGTCTGATCGCAGCATGCGCGGCCTGTGCCGCCTGCGGCATCGCACGCGGGCCGCTCCACTACGGCGAGCAGCTCTGCAACCATTACATCGCATTCCGTCTGCTCGCACACATTCGCGACCTGGTGTTTGGCGCCCTGCGCCAGCTCGCCCCCGCCAAGCTCGAGGGCCGCGGCAAGGGCGAGCTCGTGAGCCTGGTCACCTCGGATATCGAGCTGCTCGAGGTCTTCTACGCGCACACCATCTCGCCCATTGCCATAGGTCTGGTCTGCACCGTTGTGTTTGAGGGCTTTTTGCTGGCTGTGAGCCCCGAGCTCGCGGGCATCGCGCTCGTGGCCTACGCGGTCCTGGGCGTGCTGCTGCCCCTGACCTCGGCCAAGGCGTGCGGCACCACCGGCCGCCAGAGCCGCGAGGGCGCCGGTAAGCTGGGTGCCTTTGTGCTCGACAGTCTACGCGGCGCGTCCGAGACTATCCAGTTTGTCGGTGGCGCCGATCGCAGCCGTGCCCTGGGCAAGCTGACCGAGCAAGTCGGCGCCGTGGACGCGCGCCTCAAGCGCCGCCAGGCGGCCAGCGAGGCCGTTTCCGATGCGCTTATTCTTGCGGCCAATCTGGTGATGCTCGGACGCGCGCTGCAGCTGGTGGCTGCGGGAACGATTGATTTTGCCGCAGCGTTTGTCGCCGTCTTTACCTTTGTGTCGTCGTTTGGCTCGGTGATGGCCGTGAGCCGCTTGGGCGCCTCACTGCAGGAGACGCTCGCCTCGGGCGCACGCGTGCTCGATTTGCTCGACGAGCAGCCCCAGTGCGCCGAGGTCGCCGACGGACAGGACGTTGAGTTTGCCGGCGCCGCAGCCGAGCATGTGAGCTTTAGCTATGCGGACGGCGTGGACGTGAGTGGTGCCGACGCCACAGAGCAGGCCGCGAATGACCCCGCTTCGAGTCTCATCCTCGACGACGTGACCTGCACCTTTGCGCCCGGCACCATGACCTGCATCATGGGGCGCTCGGGCTCGGGCAAGTCGACGCTGCTTAAGCTGCTCATGCGCTTTTGGGACCCCGCAGCCGGCACCATCACGGTGAGCGGCGTCGATGCCCGCCACATCAACACGGCGAGCCTGCGCAGCCACGAGGCCTATATGACCCAGGACACACATCTGTTCTGCGGCACCGTACGCGAGAATCTGCTGGTTGCGCACGCCAGCGCCACCGATGCCGAGCTGCTCGACGCTTGCCGCTCCGCCTCACTCACCACGCTCATCGACCGTCTGCCGCAGGGACTCGACACGCCCGTTGCCGAGCTGGGCGACTCGCTTTCGGGCGGCGAGCGCCAGCGCATCGGCCTTGCGCGCATCTTCCTCAACGACGCACCCTTCATCTTGCTCGACGAACCCACCAGCGCGCTCGATGCTCTCAACGAGGCGTCCGTGATGCAGGCAATCGACGAGCTCAAGCGCCGCGGCAAGACCATTGTGCTCGTGAGCCACCGTGCCAGCACCTACGCGTTTGCCGATTTCTCGCTTTCGGTCGAGCACGGGAGGCTGAGCTAATGGCGCGCCCAGTCGACACACCGGAGCTAGCACGCAAACGTGAGCGTGAGGCCCAAATGGTGTCGCAGATGATTGCGCTGTGGTGTCGTGGGCATCATGGCGGCGGGCATGTGGTCGAACAGGTTGGCGACGATGAGTCCGTGCGCGTGAAACTCGGCCTTCGAACCATTACGCTCTGCCCCGAATGCGCCGAGCTGCAGAAATACGCCATCGCGCGCATTGAGCACTGCCCGCACATGGGCACCAAGACATTTTGCTCGGCATGTCCTTCGCATTGTTACCGGCCTGCCATGCGCGAGAAGATCCGCGAGGTTATGCGTTGGTCGGGACCGCGTATGATCCGCTATCGCCCCATCACCGCCGTGAGACACGCGATGGTAACAGTGCAGGCCAAACGCGCGGCGGCACGAAGCAAGTAGTCGCCGGCGCCGGCACGCGCCGCCCCGCCCCTCGCCCTCGTCTCAAACGTGTACGTCAGCCTCCAAACATGTCATTTTTTGCAGCTTTTGGAGGCTGACGTACACATTTTAGAGCGAGGCCGCACCGCGCGCCGCGCAGCCTTTCCAATCGATTTCGACCCCCGGCGTGCCCGGCGTGTTGAGAGCTGCGCCATTACAATGAAGCGGATTCGCTTGACGCAAAGGAGCCGCCATGTCCGCTTGCCCGCTGGTCGATTGTCACACCCACACCTCGTTTTCGGACGGCCATGCCTCGTTTGATGACAACGTCCGTGCCGCTGCTGCGGCAGG
>URTP01000207.1 GCA_900550835.1 uncultured Collinsella sp.
GCGCGGCCCGATAGGCATCAAGCGGAACTTAGTCGTACGGGTCCTCCTCGACCGGTGCGGACACCGGCGGCGTCGCACCCGCGGCCCAGGCACCGCGACCGGCACTGCGCGCACCAGTCGCACCACCGCCCGAGCTTCGTCCCTGCGAACCGCCCGCGCGCTCAGCTTGCGCGCGTTGACGCTCATAGCTCTGCTCACGCCGGCGCTCGGCATCCTCGCGCTTGGCGACATCGCGAAACACACGGCCCGAACTCGCGCGCACGGTCTCCAAGTCCAAGCCAAGCAGATCGGCAATCTGGATAAAGTACGTGTCGATCATATAGCTGTCGCGTAGAGGATAGATGAGTGTCAGCGCATCCTCGAGCGCCTTGGCACGACCGCCCGGTGTGGTAATGTCGCTCGACTCCTGCAGCGAACGGTAGACAAAGTCCATGAGGGGCTCGGCCGCGTCAATGCGCGCCTGCAGCGCCTCGCCACCATGCGCGGTGATGAACTCCATGGGATCGTTGCCGTCGGGCAGCACCACGCAGCGCAGGTCCATCGAATCCTGCTCGATAAACTGAATCGCGCGGCGCGCGGCCTTTTGACCGGCGGCGTCGCCATCGAACATATATACAATGCGCTTGGCAAAACGGGTGAGTGTCTTAACGTGATGTTCCGTGAGTGCTGTGCCCAGCGTGGCGACGACGTTTTTGATCCCTGCCTCCCAGCAGGCGATGCAGTCGGTATAGCCCTCCACCACGATGGCGGTATCCTGCGCAACGATAAACTCCTTGGCCCAGTTAAAGCCATAGAGGTTTCGTTTCTTATGAAACACGCTCGTCTCGGCAGTGTTGAGGTACTTGGGCTGACCATCGCCCATGATACGCCCGCCAAAGGCGATATTGTGACCCTGCTCATCAAAGATGGGAAACATCACGCGGTCGTAAAAGCGGTCCGCGAGCTGTCCGCGCCCACGGCTCACGGCCACGTTGGCGTCAATCATCTCCTGCGGGGTAAAGCCCGCTTGAGACAGATGCGAAACCAGCGCGTTGCGACCCGGCGCAAAGCCCAGGCAATAGCGTCGGCAGACATCTCCGCCCATACCGCGGCTGGCAAAGTACTCGCGCGGACGGCTGTCCTTACCGCGCATAAGCATGGTGTGGTAGAACTGAGCCGTCTCGGCGCACAGGTCATAGATGCGGGCACGCTTGGTGCCGCGATCGCGCTGCGCACCGGTGTCGTGCAGTTCAATGCCCGCACGATCAGCCAAATAGCGGATCGACTCGGGAAAACTCAGGTTCTCGCGCTTCATAATATAGGTGAAGACGTCGCCGCCCTCGCCGCAGCCAAAGCAGTGCCACACCTGCGTAGCAGGGATAATGTGAAATGATGGGGTCTTTTCGCCATGAAACGGGCAGCAGCCCCAAAACTCATGGCCGCGGGGCTTGAGCTCAACCGTTTCCTGCACGATGGCAACCAGGTCCGACGCCGCGCGTACCTGATCTTTTTCCTCATCACTAATCACGGATGCTCACCCCCTGCTCACCCAAGTTATGACGGATATCGTCGATGTTACCCTCGACGGTCGCGATCAACTCGTCCAGGGAATTAAACACGCGAGACGGACGCAGCCAGCGCATAAACGCCAGCGACACGGAAGCGCCATACAGGTCGCCCGCATAGCCGATCAAGTTGGCCTCAAGATGCGCCGAGGCGGCATCATCAGCATAGGTCGGCGGCAGCCCGACGTTAACGGCAGCAGGCCATACGGTATCGTCGACCAGCACCAGACCCTCATAGACGCCATCGGCAGGCACTTGGATGCCGTCGGGCACCTGGATGTTTGCCGTGGGAAATCCCATGTCGGAGCCCTCGTGACGGCCAGCCGCCACAACGCCGCGCAGCATATAGGGACGGCCGAGAAGCTCGGCAGCCAGCTCCACATGACCCTGACCAAGCTCATGGCGGATGCGCGTGGCACAGATGGTCTGCCCGTTAACGCAGAGCAGGTCGTGACCGTAAACGTCAACCCCACGCTCAGCGCCCCAGGCGCGCATTTCGGCAACGCCCGAAGCGCCGCCACGGCCGAGCCTAAAGTCGCTGCCTACACGAATGGAGCGAATGTCGACAACGCGCGACAACAGCGCCAGAAACCCGACATGGTCGAGTGCCGCCACGGCGGGTGTAAAGGGAACGGCCACCACCGCATCGACCCCGGTTTGAGCCAGGGCATGCAGGCGGACATCGTGGAGCAGTTCCGGCTGCTGTGCCACCTGCGGCAGGGCATGATGGAGGAAATGATCGACCGATGCTGTGATAAAGTATGAGTGAGTCGCAATATCGCTTTCATCGCCTGCCGGAATTTGATTACAGTACGCCCGGCGCGTACTTCATTACGGTCTGCACCAATG
>URTP01000208.1 GCA_900550835.1 uncultured Collinsella sp.
CGCCCGCCGCGAAAAGCGGGAAGCCGCCCCGAAGGACGGCTTCCCAACGCCCCATGCGGCGGAGGATTACCGCACGGCTATGCTCCTAGACGTGTCGCCATGAGAAGGGCCGCCCCGGAGGGCGGCCCTTGGCCTCGCGTTCGGGCTCCAGCCCGATGAACTCCCTGAGTCCAGGGTGAGAGAGCGCCATCATCGCAGCCATAATGAACACGAGGGCGACGTCTGCGGCGATCAGGCAGTTCCTCGGCCAGTTGCCCAGTTCCACCTTCCTGTGGTTGAAGGACATCTTCCAGATGAAGACCAGCAGGATGCAGACCGTGTTGATGAGCACGAAGCCCACGAGCGCGGCGAGGAGCACGATGGCACGTATGCCGCCGTCGATGCCAAGCGCGCCCATCGCGGAGGTCGAGAACCCGACGCCGCCGTTGAAGGCGAGCACGACCGCCGCGAACACGCCGAGGATCGCGATGTACTCCATCCTCGTCTTGTCGAGGCGCTCGTCGAACTCCCTTTCCAGCTCTGCGCGTTTCTGGTCCGCCTCGTCCCTTTCCGCTTTTACTTCGGCGATTGCCGTTTTGAATGCGCGCATGGCCTGCTGCTGTTCGATGTCGTGGCTCAGCCTCGTCTTTTCCAGGTCGATGTGGTCGGCGAGTTTGAGGACACTTTTCTCCTGGTCACAAAGTCCATGCTTCGTCAGGTACTCATGGATGATGCGAATGTTCTCAGCGAGGCAATTGACCGAATAGGGGACCCCTTCGTCTAAGTCCCCAGAGGACTGCCCGAGTGCATTGAATACCAGGTCGCAGATGTCGGCATATCTATGGCGATAGGGCTCGCTCCCCCCATATAGCTTTGCGAAGAAGCTCGAGGCTCGGCGTATGTCCTCTTGGGAGAGCACCGCAGCATCATCCGTGCTGGCGAGGGATTCGAGCATGTCGCGGAGAGCCTTGCGTTTCTCTGCGTCGTCACTGCCTGCGTTTATTGGAGGAACTTTCAGGGGCGGTTTCGAAAGAGTCCCAATTTTGCTGGTGAGCCGAGAGAGGGCTCTTCCGAGGTTTTCGGCCGCCTTTGCGTATTCTTGTTCGGTCACTCAGAGACCTCGCTAGCGCACTGCATGATCAGCTCATTTGGGATGATTCCCTTGTGTAGGCGCTTCTGGTTGTAGATGACGTCCCACGGGGACCCCTCGGCGTGTGAGATCCTGACGAGTTCCCATGGGGATTTCTCGGCGAGCATGTCCACCCCCGCATCCAGGAACGGGCGGATGGAGTCATTTATCTCGGTGTCGAACTCGCGTTTTATCGGGAAGCCGCCGCAGTCAGAGAACTCAACGTAGACATCCCTGATGACCGGGCCGTAGGGCCATGCCTCAAACTGGTCGGCGAATAGCAGCTCGCCGGTCTCGCTCGCGTGTATGACTTGCAGGAAGTAAAGAATCTTCTGGAGCTGAAGATTGCTGATGGGCGTGTCGTGGCGATATCGCCTGCTGACGGCGTACTCGGCGATTTCCATCGCGCTGTACTCTGTCCCGATTTGGACTTTCATCTGTTTCCTCCTTTTCCAAATCATACCAGTGATGCGCTTCCCATCTGAGCTTATCGTGATAAAAGCATCTCAGCTCGTCCGGACAAAAAACGAACGGTCCCTCCAGCGGGGGTTTCGGTCTCGGACGCGCCCCCTAGTCCTCCACGGCCCCAGCACCAGGACGAACGGCACGTGCGGCAGGAACGCCATGAGCACGAGCGCCGTGACCGCAATGCCCAAAGCCCATTTCACGTCTTCGCCCATCACTTCACCTCCTTACGCACGAACCTGCAGAAGCGCGCACATGCGCCCAAGGTCGCTACCGTGTATCTCGCGGTCGCCGCACCCCTCGCTAATGGCGCGCGTTGCCCTGCAGCCGGCGAGCCCGGACTCGAGCTCTCAGCTGGCCACCGAGCAGATCGAGCGCTTCTGCCCCAAGGCCGCCGAGCTTTTGGAGGAGGCCGAGGCCGACGCCCTGGCCTACCTGGACTTCCCCTACGAGCACCACGTGAGGCTGCGCACCAACAACGTGCAGGCGCGCGCCAACCGAGAGCTCAAGCGCCGCAGCCGGGTCGTGCAGGTCTTCCCCAGCGGGAAATCGCTCATCAGGATGATGGGCGCCGTGTTCGTCGAGATGGACGAGGACTGGGCCGGCCGCCGCTGGTTCAACGACGACTCCATCGGCAGGGCCGTGGAGGGCGCCAAGGTCAACGCGCCTGAGCACGCCTACGAGGGCACCGCAGCAGAGCACGCGGCAAGGATCATCGCGCTCGTCGTGGCCGACAACCCGATTCCCGGCAGGAAGGCGGCGTGACATGAGCTAGAATGGCGGAATTCTAGGTGATTCTC
>URTP01000209.1 GCA_900550835.1 uncultured Collinsella sp.
GTATGCGGCGTGCCATCTCGATCGCCAGGTCGCCCGTACCGGTCGCCACGTCCAGGATACGGTGCGGGCGGCTGCGGCGCACGATGCGCACCACACGGCGGCGCCAGATGCGGTCGATGCTCATCGAGAGCGTATGGTTCAGCAGGTCGTACTTTGGCGCGATGTTGTCGAACATCTCGCGCACCTCCTCCTTTTTGGTCTGATCTGTATTGTATGGTTTCATTCGTATCTAATCGTTTCTTCGGGCTTCACGGTGGAGACCACGGCCGTCGGGATCACCAGCAGGGCGACGATCGCGGCGACGAACCCCGCGTTGAGCGCCAGCCACCAGCCCCACCCCAGCGAAATAGGGACTTCGGAGAGCAGGTACCCCTCGGAACTGAGCCGCACGACATGGAAATACCGCTGCACGAAGCACAGCCCCAGCCCCACGGCATTCCCCCACGCCAGGCCGCGCAGGGTGATGCCGGCCAGGTAGTCGGGCATGAGGCCCAAAAACTCGGGGTCGGGTCCGGCGACGCGCGGGTGCATGCGGCTCTCGGCCTGCATGCGCGCGCCAAGTGCCGCCGCCGCGCCTTTAAACTGCTTGTAGGCAATCAGGCGCTGGATCAGGACCTCGCGCAGGGCATCGCCGTCGAGGGCACTGAGTTCCTCGAGGTCTTCGTCGAACTCGTCATCGTCGTCATCAGCTTTGCGCGGTGCCTCCTGGGGCACCAGCGAGGCGGCCTTAATGTCCAGAAGGGTTGCAGCGACCAGCAAGAAGTCGCTCGCCACGTCTAGGTCCAGTGCCTCGATGCGCTCGACCTCAGCAAGGTATTGCTCGGCCACCTCGCTGATCGAGATGGCGCCGATATCTACTTTTTGGCGGGTTACCAGCTGCAGCAGCAGGTCGAACGGTCCGCTGTAGACCTGCGTCGACACGCGATACGACATCTTCGACCTCCTTTGACGGCGCCTTCGCGGCGCGGTTTGGGTGCATGTTGCGACCGTTTTGCACGGTCGACCTGTAAGTTTACCCTAGATGCCGGCGATTGCGAAGTTGAGCAGCTGCTCAGCAAGCGGATACACGGTAACGTCGAAATAGCGGCCGATTACGTCAAGTCCGGTCCACATGGGCAGCAGATACAGCACGATGATAAGGATTGGCATGGCGTATTGCTGCAGGCGGTAGTAGTTGGCGAGTGCCTTGCCTTTGAGGAACGGCACGATGATCGACGAGCCGTCGAGCGGCGGAATCGGAATGAGGTTAAAGAACGCGAGCGACAGGTTGACCACGATAAACGTGGCGCCGAAGTTCATGATTTGGGACGCCACGGCAAAGGACATGCTGGTGTAGAGGTTGCCGTACGCTGCGTGCATGAGGGCTGCGGCCAGGCACGCGAGTGCGATGTTCGATGCGGGGCCGGCCGCGCTCACCAGGACCTCGTCGCGCTTGGGGTGCTTGAGGTTGTTGAGGTAGACGGGCACGGGCTTGGCAAAGGCGAACACCGGGCCGCCTGCGGCAAGCATCAGCAGCGGCAGGAGAATGGTACCGAACGGGTCGATGTGGTTGAGCGGGTTGAGCGAGACACGGCCGCGCGAACGGGCCGTCTTGTCGCCGAGCGCCAAGGCCGCGGCGGCGTGCGCGCTCTCGTGGATGACAATACCCACGATGACGGCAACGGCGCTGGCGAGCAGGTTCATGAGGTAGCTGCTGGTCATGGCACTCCCCTAGCGGACGCGGGGCGCGCGTGAGCAGGTAGTCGATCACAAACAGGATTACGGCGACGATGGCGTAATCCAGGCGGAACACACCGCCAAAGGGTGACGTGATGACGCCATAGCCGGCGATAGCGCTCGGCAGGGCGCGCGAAAGCTCAACGACAAAGCCCACGATCTGCAGCTTGGCGGTGAGGCCGCTAAAGCACAGCAGCACGGTCATCGCGCTCATAAAGATGCCGCAGATGCGACAGACGATGGCAATGACGCTCATTGCCACGGCGGCGGCTTTACGAGAGTTCACGCGCGGTCTCCTCTTCGATCTGGGTGGAAAGCTCGAGCCATTCGTCCTCGAGCTTGGGCAGCTCTTGCTTAAGGCCGTTATATTCCCCCAGCGCGGCGTTGAACTTGTCCTGATCGGCATAAAGCTCTTCGCTTGCCATCAATTCCATAAGCTCGTCATAGCGGGCGCGCTTTTTGTCAAGCTCGGTCTCGATCTTCTTGAGCTGGTTGCGCACACCCTTGAGCTTTTTGTTGAGCGCGGCGCGGGCCTGTGCTTCGGCGCGTTTTTGCTCCTTGGTCTTTTTGCCCTCGGCAGGCTTGGGGGCCGCGGCGGGGCTGGTGGCCTGGACGGCGCTGGCTTTGGTGGACTTGGCCGCCGCAGG
>URTP01000210.1 GCA_900550835.1 uncultured Collinsella sp.
GGCCGTGTTTCCGTTCGTTAGTATTTCTTGTTCTGAGTTTGTTGAGATGTTCGTTGGCCGTGGCGCCGCTAAGGTTCGCGATCTGTTTAAGCAGGCCAAGGAAAAGGCCCCGTGCATCGTCTTTATCGATGAGATCGATACCATCGGCAAGAAGCGCGATGGTGGCGGCTTTAGTGGCAACGACGAGCGCGAGCAGACGCTCAACCAGCTGCTGACCGAGATGGACGGCTTCGATAACCACAAGGGTATCGTCGTTCTCGCTGCTACCAACCGACCCGACAGCCTTGACCCGGCCCTGTTGCGCCCCGGCCGTTTTGATCGCCGCATCCCCGTTGAGCTGCCCGACCTGACCGGCCGCAAGAACATCCTTGAGCTCCATGCCAAGAGCGTGAAGACGCAGCCCCCGATCGACCTGACTGCGATCGCCCGCGCCACGCCCGGTGCCTCGGGCGCCGACCTGGCCAACATCATCAACGAGGGCGCCCTGCGCGCAGTTCGCGAAGGCCGCAAGCGCGCCACGCAGGACGATTTTGAGGAGTCGGTGGAGGTCGTCATCGCCGGTCAGCAGCGCAAGTCCACGGTGCTGTCCGACCACGAGAAGCAGGTCGTTTCCTACCACGAGATCGGCCACGCCATCGTTGCCGCTCGCCAGAAGGGTTCTGCGCCGGTCACGAAGATCACTATCGTGCCGCGCACGAGCGGCGCTCTTGGCTACACCATGCAGGTCGAGGAGGATGAGCGCTTCCTGACCACGCGCCAGGAGGTGCTCGACAAGCTCGCCGTCTACTGCGGCGGACGTGCTGCCGAGGAGCTCATCTTTGGCGAGATGACGACTGGCGCCGCCAACGATATCGAGCAGGCTACCAAGCTCGCCCGTAACATGGTGACGCGCTTTGGTATGTCCGATGAGTTTGGCATGATGGCGCTCGGTACCGTTCAAAACGCGTACCTCAACCAGGACACGTCGCTCACCTGCGCCCCCGGTACGGCCGAGCGCGTGGACGCGATTGTCGCCAAGCTGATTGAGGATGCGCACGATCGTGCCCTGCAGATCCTGAAGGAGAACAAGTTTAAGCTCCACGAGCTGGCTCGTTATCTGTACAAGAAGGAGACGATCACGGGCGAGGAGTTTATGAATCTTCTCACGCGAGAGAATCCGCTGATGCCAAAGCAGCAGTAATACTGGTTGCGCTGTGTCAATCGCCCCATTTGAGTGTCCATCTCAAATGGGGCGATTTGTGTGGGGAGAGTTGTATATGAAGATCGTGGTAAGTGCCTGTTTGATGGGCGAGAGCTGCAAGTATAACGGGCTCGATAACCACCATCGCGAGCTGGTCGGAGCGTGCGAACGCACAGGGACCGAGGTCCTGCTGGTGTGCCCCGAAGTCTTTGGTGGCTTGCCCACACCGCGCAGGCCGTCCGAGATTGTAAACGGCGAGGTTCGTACCTGCGAGGGCGTGTCGGTTGATCGCGAATTTCGCCTTGGTGCAGAGCGCGCGCTCGATATGTGCGAGCAGGCGGGCGGCCCGTCCGAGATCGCTGCGTGCGTCTTACAGGACCGTAGCCCCTCGTGCGGTGCGGGTCGCGTCTACGATGGCACCTTCAGCGGTACGCTCACCGCGGGCAACGGCGTTTTTGTCGATCTGCTACTGCGTCACGGGTACCGTGTGATTCCGGCTAGCGAGTTCGATCCCAGCATGCTGGAACATTGTCCATAGCACTCGTACCCAACACTTCCTCACGGGTGACCGTTTTGGCATCATCCGTGAAGTTGATATTGAGTACGACCCGGTCATCAAAGACGTAGACCGAGTTGACAGGTGCCGTACCCAGGCAGCCCCTCCCCGCGGCCTTCGCGCAGGAACGCGCACACGGCCTTCCCGTCTCTTGCGCCTCTCCCGGAACTGTCCACATCAGTGTAGCCAATCCAGTCCGCCAAGGGCTGCAGCCCGGACAACGCGGCGATGGAGGGCTTCTTCGGCCTGCTCAAGAAGGAGTTCTGGCACGGCAGGGACAGGTCGGACTGGACCCCCGCCCGCTCCATCGAGGAGCTCGGGGGCTGGATTGGTCGATACAATACGGAGAGGCGCAGCGATGCGCTCGGTGGCCGCACGCCGGCCGAGTTCCGCTCCGCGCTGGGAAGGGCCGCGTAACGGTCCAAGAAATCGTCCGCAGTCCCCATTCTTGCCCCTTTGGGACAGCTTTTTGTTGGGGCGTGCCTGCCCCAAACCCTGCTAGGAACAAGTACAGCAAACTGGAATTATCAAATTAGTCTTTGCAAATTACCTTTGAACCTTCACCATCAATTACAATTCCCTGACGGTTGTTAATTGGGCATA
>URTP01000211.1 GCA_900550835.1 uncultured Collinsella sp.
GTATGCCGCTCGGATGGCCGGGTAATCGCGCAGGGCCTCGTAGGCCATGCGCAGCAGGTCGTTGTTGTCGAGGGCAGACTGGCCGGCCTTAAGCGCGCGGTACTCAGCCTCTACAGAGCGGGCCAAGCCCACCAGTGCATCGAGCGCGGGGCCACCGCAGGCAAGCACGATATTGATAAATGCATCGGCGGCCTCGGCCTTGAGCAGCTCGACCTGCTCCTTGGGGAACGCCTTGCTCGCGCGCGGCATGGTGCACGACATCATGAGTCGCGCCGCATCCTCCATGGTTTTGCCGCTCGCCTCAAACGCGTCGATGGCGTCGAGTGCCACTTGTGCCTTCTCGGTCGCGGCCTTGCTCGCACCCAACGCCGCGCGATAGGCATCGGCGAGTGCCGAGGTATCGGCCTGGCCGCGCGCCACGCGCACATCGTCCATGCCGCCCGGCAGCTGACTCGATAGCTCCAACAGGTCGCGCACCAGGCCTTTAATGGTGGTGCCGGCGCCAAACGGCCCGCCCTCGCCCGCCATGGGATACCAGGCGTAGAGGGCGTTGAGCGATGCCGCGAGCTCGGGGACGGCATCGGGTGCCGTCGCGCGGGCCAGCACGTGCTCAACAGCCTGGTCCATAAGCTCGTCGGTATCGGTGAGCACCGTGAACTCGGGGTCGATGCCCAGCTCCAACGCGTGTGCGCGCAGGATACGAGAGCACATGCCGTGAATGGTCGAGATCCACGCATCGTCGACGGTCAGGGCCTCCTCGTCCATGCCCTCGTCGATGAGCGCGCGGCGCACGCGGTCACGGATCTCGGCCGCGGCATCTTTGGTAAAGGTAATGGCGAGCACCTGGTCCAGATGCTCAACGAACGGACCGGATTCGGGCGAAAGCGCGTAGACGATGCGGCGCGTGAGGGTAAAGGTCTTGCCCGAACCGGCGCCCGCCGAGACAAACAGCGGACGGTCGAGCGTTTTGACGATCTGCAGCTGTTGCGGCATCAAAGTCGAAAGATCCATGGTCTACACGTCCCTCCTTACAAACGTTCCTTCGTGGTTATACGAGCAGCGCGCATGCCCGGCCTGAGCCGACGTCGGGTCGACGGCGGCAACGTTGCCTGCCTCGAGCTCGCGCAGGCGCCCGGCGATGCCGGCCTCCACGCGATCGAGCAGGGCGTCGAAGTCCATGCTGCCACCCTCGCCGGGGAAACCTTTCTTAAGGCCCGGGATGCGACCGTCGCCGCGCTCTTCCTCGAGTAGCTCGGCGCTCGCGGCACCGCGCAACGCCGGCTTGCCGCCCTTGGTCGAAAAGTAGAGCGCCGCGCGGGTGTCCAAATCCAGCGCCCGGCGCATGGCCTGGGCGTAGATGAGCGTTTGGGTATGTGGCGGCAACCAGCGCGGATCGTCGATGGGCGCCGCACCCGATTCCTCGTCGCGCACCGTAGGGTCGGCGAGCTTAAACTCCTCAACGCCCGTGCGATGCTTGTAGTCGATCACCACGGCACGATTCTCGGTGTCCACGTCCACGCGGTCGATGCGCCCGCCAAGCGGCCAACCGGCATACTCAACGTTAAGATCGTTAAAGGCAAACTCCAGGTAGCGCGGGGCAAAGGGGGCAAGCGCCTCGGACTCGTAGGCAAGCACGCCCTCCAACTGCGGCAAGATCTCGGCCACCTGGCGCTCCTCCACCGCAGAGAGCGGCACCAGCGGGCCCTCCGTGCCGCGCTTGCCGGCGTGCTCGGCCAACGTCTCGTCAAAGACCTCGCGCAGCAGCTCCTGAGCGCGCGGCAGATTCTCGGGCGTCACGCGCTCCATGCCCTCCTGGGGCAGACGGGCATGCAGGTGCTCCAGCACATCGTGGACAAAGTTGCCCTTCTCCATATTTCCAAAGCCCGCGTCGATGGACTGAGGCTTCACGCGATACGACACGAACCAGCACAGCGGGCACGTCGAGTACGCCTCAATCTGCGAGGCGGACGTCAGACGCGGCACGAGCGGCGCGTTCTCGCCCTCGCCATCGCGGCGACGCAGGACCAGGTACGGCACAGCCGCCTCACTCAAATGCTGAGGAGCCTCGCACGCAACACGCTTGCACTCGATGCCCTCGCCGGCCGCTGGATCAAAATCGGCGACGATACCGCCCTCGCCCGCGCACGCAACCTTGGCTGTGCCAGCGGCCTCGGCATGCGCCCGCAACTCGGTCCACACGGCAGCCGGATAGCACTCACGCGCCTGGCGATCGTGGGTCACGCGGGCGAGCACAACGGGGCCGCGTGCCGCCTGCATCGCGCGGCCAAAGCGCACGCGCAGCAGGTCCGCGGGCTCAAG
>URTP01000212.1 GCA_900550835.1 uncultured Collinsella sp.
AGGTGCCTTGAAACGAGACGGCATTGACCTTCTGATCATGCCGCCGCAGTTGAAAGGCAGATTGCCGCTCTGGCTGGTTTGCAGCGTCGGCTGGTTACGGTGTTTGGTAAAACGCCGTAACTCTACAGTTCAGTCACGACAACGCTGTTGTAGATCTCGTCCCAGCGGTCCATAACCAGGTGGCCGGTCTTGGGATCCATGGCGTTGAGCTTGCCGCAGGTATTGGCGGTCTTGAGCACCGTGACGTCGTCGGCACCAGCAGCAATGGCATGCGCAAAGCCGGCGATGGTCGAGTCGCCGGAACCCGTCGCGTTCACAGCCGCAATCGCGGGCGTCTTGGCGCGGAACGCGCGACCCTCATGGAAGCCCACCGAACCGGCAGCGCCCATCGAAACGACAACCCAGGGAATATCGGCAAAGCGGCCATCGGCGGCAAGCGCCTCGCGCAGGGCATCGACATCATCGGTCGTAAAGGACGTACCCAGCAGGCCGTTAATCTCGGTCAGGTTGGGCTTTACGAGCTCAGGCTTAGCGTCGGACTCCAGCGCGGCCTCCAGCGATGCGCCCGAAGTGTCGAGCAGCACCTTGGCGCCCGCCTCCTCGGCGATCTTCACCAGCTCGGCATAGTAGCCAGCATCGACGCCACGCGGCAGCGAGCCCGAAAGCGTCACAACGTCCGCCTTCGCTGCAAGCTCGGCGAACTTAGCCGTAAAGGCCTCGAGCTCGGCCGGGGCGATCTGCGGGCCGCTCTCCAGCAGCTCGGTCTGATTACCCTCGTGCAGAATATTCAGGCAAATGCGCGTCTCACCGGCAATGGGCACAAAGTCGTTCTTGACGTCATCGGCATCCATAAGCTCGGCCATATAGGCACCCATGTGGCCGCCGAGCAGACCGGTCGCAAGCACATCGTCGCCCAGCTGCAGCAGCACGCGGCTCACGTTGAGGCCCTTGCCGCCAGCGGTCTTTTCAGGCGTCACGCGGTTCACGTCGTCGATGATCAGCTTGTCGAGTTGATAGCGCGTATCGATCGACGGGTTCATGGTAACGGTCAGAATCATGTTGAACTCCTGTTTCCGGGGCACGACACGCGCGGGCCCAAACATACGATAACTCGTTAAAGGATCTCGATCTCAAAGCCGCGGATGACGGTCTCCCCTGGCTTGGCCACCAGGCAGCCACGCTTGTGCTCCAGAATATCGTCCTCGTCGGAGCAGGTGGACAGACCACCCCACGGCTCAACTGCCACAAAGTCGCCCTCGGGCTTGCTCCACACAATCAGGTACGGCATATCGGGGAACGTCAGGCGCACGCCCTTGTCCTCGGTTTTCTTGGTCAGCGTAACCACGCGGCTCTCGAGCACGTCAAAGATGGTCTCCGCGAAGTCGAAGAGTTCGTGGGTCAGCGGCAGGTCGTGGCCGACCATCGGGTTTTTGCTGCGATGCTCGACATCAATCAGGCCCGTCGAGGGAACGGCGGTACAGAGCTCGGCGGCCTCACGCTGATCAAAACGAAGCTCATAGTCGTCATAGGACTCGCCCTCGTCGAGCGGGCACTTAAAGCCGGGGTGGCCACCCACAAAGAATGGCATATCCTCGGTGCCCTCATTGGTCACCTCGTACGACACGGCCACCTTAGCCGCATCGATCGTGTAGCGCGCGACGATCTTAAACGGATACGGATACTGCTCGAGCAGTTCGGCATGGTCGGCAGAGCTTAGGCTCAGCGCAACCATGTTGTCGCCCTGCTCCTCGAGCTTCCACTCCTGCTTGCGGGCAAAGCCGTGGCGGGCAAGCTTGACCTCGCGGCCGCCCATGGTCATCGCGCGGCCATCACGAAGGCCGCCGCAAATCGGAAAGCAAATGGGTGCCTGGCCCGACCACACCGCCGGATCGCCCTGCCACAGATACTCACGACCGTTGGCTTTAATCGAAGTGAATGATCCGCCAGCCGTGCTCAGTGCCACACGAATAGAACCGTTATCAAGAACAAACTCCATAGGAGCCTTCCCTTTCTTACGACAGCCCGCCAAGTCAATAGGGCTGATAGAAAACCGGCCCGCGCCCCCTCACAGAAACGCGAGCCGTCAATTGAAAAGCTGCAGAATGCCTGGTACCGCCTGGAGCGAAGCACTCAAGCTCAGCAAGCAAACGTGTTATCGGAGCAGCTAGCCGAATCAGAACGCTTCCCAACAACAGCGGTAACCCTGCTGGTACCCCCTACGTCAGCGAGCGGCGCTCAGGTGCCCCAGGTCGCCGCGA
>URTP01000213.1 GCA_900550835.1 uncultured Collinsella sp.
CTGCGTCTTCCGTCGGCCACATGGAGAGCTGCTGGATCGACAGAATTGCCGCACATGCAACGACCAGTACAAAGCCAATATAGATGGCTAGATAGCTAATCATGCCGTTCATCTGCGCCGCCTGCGTATAGATCTCGGAGCGTGTCATGAAGACTCCCCACGACCCCGGCTCCTTGCCGTCAACGAGCAGATTGTCGAGCATGGTGTATTTAATGCTCTCGTCTGCCTTGGTCACATCCATCCCCTGCTTGTAGTTAACGAGCAGATTACTGGAATACGGCTGCAGGTTAAGCTGGGACAGCAGCTCGTCGGCTACGACCACGGTACCGGGATTGCTGCCGAGTGCCGAGTTGGCGATGGCAGCCGTGTCCTCGTCCGACTTATCGGTTGCGGGCTTGAGCGTATGTCCGCCCAAGGTGAGGATATGGCCCCCAGCCATGTACTTGGTGTACAGGTCGCCCAACTCGCCGCCCATATCGCACGTAAGCAAGTACTGGTCGCGGCCAATGCTCACCGGCTCCTCGCCCATCATCTGGCGCAGTTTGTTGTACTGGCTCGCCGGCGTCACAAACAGGCCCATATCATCGGCATTGCTACCCTCGAGCGCCTTGGGGAGCTTTTCGCCCATGGCCTTGCACATCTCGCCCGCCGTCACCGAAGGATCCGAGCCGCCAAGCGTATAGCTCAGATACGAATCAATCTGCACATGCTCGCCGGCAACGTCGGCGATATTGACCTTCTTTCCGGCCTCGTTGCCATTATCTGCCGACTTGCCCTTGATACTTTCCGCAACGTTATCGGGATCGATACGGTCACCGTGCCATGCAGAGTACAAATCGACCGTTGCGTCTGCCAGCACCATGCGATCGGCCTCGGAAGGATTGACATACTCCTTGTAGTAGTCGAGCCTATCGGGCATGTAATAGATATACGTCTGCGTCATATCCGCCGGCGTATAGCGCTCGAGGTTTTCGTTCATCACGTTGGCGATCGACATACCGCAGGTCACCGAGGTAATGGCCAGAAACAGGATCATCGCGATAACGCCCATCGAAAAGCACACCGTGTTGACCTTGGCCGCAAGCTGGCGCACGGTAAACATGTTGAGGCCGCGCCAATACACGCTGCGCAGGCTCTGCAGCAGCTTGATAAGCATGCCCGAAAGGCCCCAGAACAGGGCAAAGGTACCCACCGTAACCATGGCCGTGGTGATACCAAACTGGTTCATGGCCTCCTGCAGCTTACCCTCCGTCGCGGTGAGCGGGAACCCATCGCGCAACAGGCGGTAATAGGCCACGCCCACCAGCACCACGCCCACGACAAAGATGGCGATCGCAATCCAGGGGTTGCGCGTCTTGATGCTCTCGTTGCGCCGCTCGGCGCCCATAAGCTCGATGAGCTTGGTACGGCGCACGGCGCGAAGGTTCAGCAGTAGCGTAAGCACAAACATCACGAGCATGCAGGCAAGGGTCAGGTTGAACGCATGCACCGAGAAAAAGAAGTGGAAATTAGCGATCTGTGTCTTAAAGAGCGAGGCCGTAAAGAATGTCATGAGCTGGGAGAGCCCCACGCCCAGCACAATGCCGGCGACAAAGGCGCCGACCGAAACGATCACGGTCTCGAGCGCCATGATCGTGGCGACGCGCCCGCGGCGCATGCCGAGCACCTGGTACAGGCCGAACTCCTTTTTGCGGCGCTTCATGATGAAGTTGTTGGCATACACCATCAAAAAGGCCATGACGCCGGCCAAAAAGTACGTCAGGTAACCGAGCATGCTGCCCATGAGCTCGGACAGTCCCTCCTCCTTGATGCCGGCAATGTCGACCTGCATCGAGACGGTATTGAAGGCATAGAAGACCGTGACACCCAGGGTGAGCGTCAGCAAGTAGACGAGGTAGTCGCGGCCGGCGCGGCGGACGTTGCCCCAAGCGAGTTTACAGAGCATCGGAGCCTTCACCGCCCATCATGGCAACGACCTCCATAATGCGGTCGAAGAACTCTCGGCGGTCGGTGTCGCCGCGGCGCAGCTCGGTGAAGATCTTGCCGTCGCGAATAAACAGCACACGGCTCGTGTAGCTGGCAGCAAAGCTGTCGTGCGTGACCATGAGCACCGTGGCGCGCAGGCGGCGGTTGAGGGCCTCTAGGCTCTCGAGCAGCAGGCGGGCGCTCTTGGAATCGAGGGCGCCGGTGGGCTCGTCGGCCATGATCATAGTGGGGTCGGGGACGAGCGCGCGAGCCGCG
>URTP01000214.1 GCA_900550835.1 uncultured Collinsella sp.
AACTGCGGGAGCGTGCCGTCAGCTCAATGTGTTCGGCTGAGATCGGAAATCAACCCTTACAAAACGATACCGTCCATAGAGTTGGCGACATTCTCGACCAGCCCGGCGCGCACGGCTTCAGCCGCCGCGAGCGTACCGTTTTTGACGGCCTCGACCGAGGTGGCACCGTGACCGATCAGGACCACGCCACGCAGGCCCAAAAGAATCGCGCCGCCCTTGGCATCACCAGACAGCTTGGTCTTAATCTCGCGCATCTGCTTTTTGATGAGCAGCGCGGCGATCTTGGTGCCGAGCGAGGCCATAAAGGCACCCTTGAGTTCCTGCAGCAAAAACTTGGCAGCGCCCTCGGTGGCCTTGAGCGCAATATTGCCCGACATGCCATCGGCAACGACGACATCGAAATTGCCCGAGGTGAGGTCGGTGCCTTCGCAGTTGCCCACAAAGCCGGGAACGGCGGCTTTCATAGCCGGGAAGCAGGCCTTGGTAAAGTTGGAACCCTTCTCGTCCTCGGTGCCATTGGCAAGCAGGCCCACGCGGGGATGCTCGATGCCCAGGACGACGCGGGCATAGGCGCTACCCATCTGGGCAAAACGCACCATGTCATCGACCTCGACATCGGGGTTGGCGCCCATATCGCACAGCACCGTCAAACCGCCGGCGCGATTGGGCAACGCATTGGTTAGACAGGGACGCACCGGCTGCTTCTTGCCTTCGGCCATATATCTAAACGGTGTGACGTAGGCGGTCGCGGCAGCTGTCATGGCGCCGGTCGAGCCGGCGGAGAAGAACGCGTCCGCATTTCCCTTCTTGATGGCACGGCACGACAGCACGATCGACGATTTACGCTTGGTCATCACGGCGCGAATGGGATCGTCATCCATGGCGATAACGTCGGGTGCCTCAAGAGCCTCAACACGTGCATGGGAAGCAGCAAAGGGATTGACGATTTCAGCGGGGCCAGCTGCCAAGACCTCGATATCGGGATCGGCGGCAAGCGCAGCCTCGATACCATCGAGAACAACCTGAGGTTTCTCGTCTCCGCCCACAACGTCTACACAAACGCGAACGTTACTCATATACATGCTCCTTATACAAAAATGGCCGACTCATTGAGCCGGCCATTGTGGTTCCATTTGGAACGGCATCGCATCCAGAGTATACCGTTACTCGGTAACGATAACCTCGCGGTCCTTGTAGAAACCGCAGCTGGGGCACACGTGGTGCGGAAGCTTGACAGCGCCGCAACGGGGGCACGTGGACTGAGCCGCAGCCGAAATCTTCATGTTGGCGGAACGACGGGTGTGAGTGCGGATACGACCCTGCTTTTGTTTAGGTACGGGCATAGTGACCTTCCTTATGAACTATCCAGTGTGGCGATTACGCGCAAGTAGCGATACTACCACAGTTTTACTCATCGAGCTTGAGATTCTTCAATGCTGCAAATGGATTTTCCGTGGCAGCGGCCCATTCTGCCTCTGCCTGGGCGGCGCAATCGCATTGCTCGACGTTGAGATTACAACCGCAAGTGGGGCACAGACCGCGGCAATCGGGCTTGCAGAGCACCACAAACGGCGTGTCCATGACGACCGCGTCGTTGATGGGCTCACCCAAATCGACGATGCGGTCCTCACCCAGGAGCTCGTAGCCGTCCTCGTAGGCCTCGGGATCCTCGGGCTCCTCGAAGAGGTAGAACTCCTCGATCTCGCCGGCGATATCAAACGAGGCGGGCTCCAGACAACGGTCGCACTCGCCGGTGGCGTGCGCGCGAACCATGCCCGTGAGCAAGACACCGGTACCGGCATTGGTAAAGACAACGTCGTAGTCGATGCCGTCCTGTAGCTGATACTCCTTCTCGCCCACCATGTAGGTGGCGACGTCGACCTTACCGGTCAGCGGATACGAATCACCAGGAAACTCGAGCTGCTCGGAAAGATCGACGGTAACGCTCGGGAACTCAGCCATTACCACTGACCATTCTGCTGGGCGGCACCCTCGTTGAGCTGCTGACGGCAACGGGTAACGGTGCCGGTCAGGCTCTTGAGGTTCTCCTCCAGGTGCGTAAAGACCTGCTCTGCGTAGTCCTCGGCAGCATAACGCGTCTCGCGCTCGTACTGCTGGGCACGATCGCGGATGTCGTCGGCCTGCTGCTGGGCTAAGCGGACGATCTCCTGCTCACCGGCAATGGTGAGGGCCTGCTGCTGAGCGTCGGCGATGATGGAATCGGCCTGAGCGGCGGCGGA
>URTP01000215.1 GCA_900550835.1 uncultured Collinsella sp.
TTTCGGGCGGCCAGCGCCGTCGCCTGTCGCTGCTGCTGACGATCCTGGACGAGCCCAACGTGCTTATCCTGGACGAGCCCGGCAACGACCTGGATACCGATATGCTGGCGATTGTCGAGGACCTGCTCGACGGCTGGCCCGGCACGCTGATCCTGGTGACGCACGACCGCTTCTTGATGGAGCGCGTGACCGACCAGCAGTGGGCGCTGCTCGACGGCCACCTGACGCATATGCCCGGCGGCGTGGACCAGTACCTGCGCCTGTGCAACGCTACTGCCGAGGGCGAGCCCGTGGGCGCACCGAGTGACAAGACCGGCACGTTCGACACCGGCGCCGCAGCGGTTGCGGCCGAAAAGCCCAAGACGAGCGGGCAGCCCAATGGCCTTTCCAACGCCGAACGCCAGAAGCTCCGCCGCGAGGTGAGCTCGCTCGAGCGCAAGATGGAAACGCAGCGCGCTCGCGTGGAGGAGGCCGAGGCCGCCATGGCCCAGGTCGATCCCACCAACTACACGGCGCTGGGCGAGCAGCAGGCAAAGATCGACGAGGCCCACGCCGCCATGGACGAGCTGGAGATGGCGTGGCTCGAGGCGAGTGAAAAGCTCGAGGGCGAGGAGTAGGCGAGGATGATCAAAGCCGCGTTTTTCGATATCGACGGCACGCTGCTGAGCTTTAAGACCCATCGGATTCCGGCGTCGGCGCAGCAGGTGCTCGACAGCTTTCACGAGCGGGGGATTGCGTGCGTGATTGCTACGGGTCGCCCGACCTACCAGATGCCGGACTGGCTGTTCGACCTTGGCTGGGATGCGTACATAACGCTTTCGGGCCAGCATTGCTTTGATGCCAGTGGTGTTTACCGCAGCTGTCCGATTGATCCGGACGACGTTGCGGTAATCGTGGACCAGGTGGCGCAGGGGCGTTACGACTCGCTGTGCATGCAGGGCGAGAACTCGTTTGTGAACCGCCTGTCCGAGCGCGTGGTGACGGCCGGCAGCAACGCGGGAATCGTCTACCACGAGGAACCGTTTGAGCACGCCTTTGACGCGCCGGTCTACCAGTTTTGCGCGTTTGTGGATCCGGCCGACGAGCATATCGTGACCGATGCGGTGTCGCATTCGCTCATTACACGCTGGTGCGACCTGTTCTGCGACATTATCCCTGCCAACGGCGGCAAGGACTTGGGCGTGGCGGCGACGCTGGAGCGCCTAGGCATCGATGTGAGCGAGGCAATTGCCTTTGGCGATGGCGAGAACGATTTGTCGATGTTCGCCGCCGTGGGCACAAGCGTGGCCATGGGCAACGCGCAGGATACCGTGAAGGCCGCAGCGACCTACGTTACGACCGTCGTAGACGACGACGGCATCTACAACGCCGCAAAGCACTTCGGGCTGGTGTAGCTGCGGATTCGGCACTTGGGGACGTTCCTTTTCTGCCGGCAGTTGGGGACACCCTTGCCAACCCGGCCGGCGAGTCGGCCAATCGGCAAAGACTGTCCCCGACAACTAGTCGTTTAAGAACGTCCCCAATGACCATGTTTTGTGAAACATGGTTAACTTTCTGAACAATTTAGTAAGACACGGGCAACTTTTGCGGTAAAGTAAATCAAGCAAAAGTATCCAAAGGCTAACTAGAAGCCATCGCGAAAGGCGGCCCATGGCCCTGCGTGAATCCGGAGAAGATTATCTCGAATCTATTTATGTGCTCTCGGAGCGCCAGGGCGTCGTTCGCTCGATTGACGTTGCCGAATACCTGGGCGTAACCAAGGCGAGCGTCTCTAAAGCCATGGCGACGCTGGAGAACAGCGGCTATGTCGAAATGGGCAAGCGCGACGTTCATCTGACGGAGCGTGGCCTGGAGGTCGCTCGCCAAATGTGGGAGCGCCATTGCTTTTTTGTTGGGCTGCTCGAGGACGCAGGCGTTTCGGAAGAGGTTGCCTCGCAAGAGGGGTGTCACATGGAGCACTGCCTGAGCGAGGAAAGCTTTGAGAAGCTAAGGGCAATGCTGGGCCGGGACGGCACATCGGCCCCAACAATGACCGACTAACGTTCCCCCAGTAGCGCGCCGTTCGCGCAAAGCGCGAACCAGCGACCGGGACAGGAGGCCCTACCAACCAAGTCTAACTCAGCCAAGGAACCCCGCCAGCAAGCGATGCCCAAGAACCGTCAGCAACGTCACCGCAGGCCGGGGCCGGGCTTGGTTTTGAAAACATTCCGCAGACCAGAAG
>URTP01000216.1 GCA_900550835.1 uncultured Collinsella sp.
AGCGCTGTCGTGGGGTGATGGCCCTCGAGCAGCTCCGGCTTTTGCGGCCAGCCCTGCGTGGCGAAAGTCCACAGCTGCGAGCTGAACCAGGTGTCCAGCACGTTCTCGTCCTGATGCACGTGATGGCCGCCACACTTGGGGCACACGTCGGTGTCCTCGGTGAGGGCGTCCTCCCAGCCGCAATCCTCGCAGTAGAACACGGGGATGCGGTGGCCCCACCACAGCTGGCGGCTGATGCACCAGTCCTTGAGGTTCTCCATCCAAGTGGTGTAGGTCTGCGTCCAGCGCGCGGGGTGGAAGGTCACCTTGCCGGAGTTGACGGCGTCGAGCGCCGGCCCCTTGAGCTTGTCGACGGCCACAAACCACTGCTCGGACAGCCACGGCTCCAGGGCGGAGTCGCAACGGTAGCAGTGCATGACGGAGTGATCGAGGTCCTCGACGTGATCGAGCAGGTCGTGCTCCTCGAACCACTTGATGACGGCCTCGCGGCACTCCTCGCGGGTCATACCGGTGAACTCACCGTAGCCCTCGACGACCACCGCGTGCTCGTCGAAGATATTGATCTGCGGCAGGTCGTGGGCCTGACCCATGGCATAGTCGTTGGGGTCGTGGGCCGGGGTGACCTTGACGAAGCCGGAGCCAAAGTTGGCGTCGACATGCCAATCCTCAAAGATGGGGATCTCGCGGTCGACGATGGGGAGCTTGACGGTCTTGCCCACAAAGGCGGCCTTCTCGGGGTCCTTCGGGGAGACGGCGACGCCCGTGTCGCCGAGCATGGTCTCGGGGCGCGTGGTGGCGACGACGATGTAGTCCTGGCCGTTGACCGGCTCGGTCAGCGGGTAGCGCAGGTGCCACAGATGGCCCTTCTCGTCCTTATACTCAGCCTCGTCGTCCGAGATAGCGGTGGTGCAGTTGGGACACCAGTTGACGATGCGCTTGCCACGGTAGATCAGGCCGTCGTGGTACCAGTCGCAGAAGACCTTACGCACGGCCTGGGCGTAATCCTCATCCATGGTAAAGCGCTCGTTGTCGAAGTCGACGGAGCAACCCATGCGCTTGATCTGCTCGACGATGATGCCGCCGTACTCGTGGGTCCAATCCCAGCAAGCGTCGACAAACTTGTCGCGACCGATCTCCAGACGGCTGATGCCCTCGCTCTTGAGCTTCTTGTCGACCTTGGTCTGCGTGGCGATACCGGCGTGGTCGGTACCGAGCACCCAGCGCGTGGACTTGCCGCGCATGCGGGCCATGCGGATGATGGCGTCCTGGATGGAGTCGTCGGTAGCGTGGCCCATGTGGAGCTTGCCGGTCACGTTGGGAGGCGGAATGGTGACGGTGCAGTCGCCCACGCCCTCGCGGCGCTTGTAGTAGCCGCCGTCGAGCCACTTCTGCAGGATCGCCGGCTCGTTGGTCGACGGATCGTAATTCTTGGGCATCTCTTCCATATATCTCTCCCTGTCCCGCCGGTGAGGAATGTAGGCCCGATTTTCGCTCGGTCAGGTCCCGGGCTCGCACGAAGACCACATTAAGTGCTCTTCGGCTCGTGCGGAATCTACGAAAATCGGGCCTACATTCCTCCCCTTAGGTATCGATTACTTCAGTCTGATATGACTTCGCTGAGGCTTAAACAAACACACAGAATAACACAGGTAGTTGGGGTTATTGCGTATATATAAAATAGCCTCCGACCGCGGGTGGTCAGAGGCTATTTGCAAACACGTTTTAGGCTGGTTTAGCCGTAGATGCGTTGGGGCTGTTCTTCGCCCTTAACCGCCGCTTCGGTTACGACGACCTTGGTAACGCCTTCCTCGCTGGGGAGGTCGAACATCGTCTGCTGCAGCACGTCCTCGCAGATAGAACGCAGGCCGCGGGCGCCGGTCTTGCGGGCGAGCGCCATGCGGGCGATCTCATGCAGGGCCGCATCCTCAAACTCAAGCTCAACGTCCTCGAGCTGGAACATCTTACGATACTGGCGCACCACGGCGTTCTTGGGCTCGGTCAGAATCGACACCAAGTCGTCCTCATCAAGCGCCTGCGTCTGGGTGACGACGGGCGTACGGCCCACGAACTCGGGAATCATGCCAAAGGCATTAAGATCCTGCGGGAGCACCTGGCGCAGCAGGTCGTTCTCGTCGACCGAGGTGGGGCCGGCGATCTCGGAGTTAAAGCCAACGCCCTTGTTGCCCACGCGGTCGGCGATGATCTTGTCCAGACCCACAAA
>URTP01000217.1 GCA_900550835.1 uncultured Collinsella sp.
GGCAGCGTGGAACGCCGAGCCCAGCGCCATGGGATTGCCGGCGGGCTCAACGGCGGCCACTTCTGCATCCGTCATCTCGGAACCATCCGACTCCGCATCATCGCCAGCCTCGTCCATGGGCACGCGCGCCTCGGCGACACGGTCCTCGGCCTCGGCATGCAGCGCCGCGGCAATCGACGAATAGCTGTACGAATCGCGCGCCGGATACGAGCAGGTGCCCATGCACACGCCCACCGTCTGGGGATACACGAGCTCAAACGAATCGGGCTCGGGGTCGGCGGGGCCGGGAACGACGGTGCGAACATCCTCGCCGGCGCCTTTCGCCTCCACATCACCGCGAACAAGCCTGCCCTCGGCATCCAGTGAAGCGTTAGCCTCAAACGCCTGCTCGCCAAACGTAAAGTCCGCCAGCGAGATGAGCTCGTAGTCGCCCGGCTTGGAGTTGTCGAACACCAAACAGTCGCTATCGAGCTGCGGCATGTCCAGACTGTCGGTCGGCAAAATACGGCGCAGCACGTCATAGGTCAGATCGGTCTCGACGTCGAAGGTCGGCGCGCACAGCTTGCCACGGCTCACGCCGGCATCCATCGCCAAAATCACCAGCTCTCGCGCACGCGTCATGGCAACGTAGAGCAAGCGGGCCCGCTCCTCGAGCGAAAGCTGCAGGTCGTCGTTGCGCAGGCGAGCAAATGCCTCGGCGGGAGAACCCGTCGCGCAGACATCTTCCATGAGCTCCGGCGGCAGCCACAGCGACGTGCCCTTGCCCTTAAACGCATGCTCAAACTGCTTTTTGACGTCGTCGCCCTTTACGAACGTGCCGTCCGCGAGCTTAACGCCGTCGAAGCGTGCCGGCAGTGCCACGACCTGCACTCCGCCCTCGACACGCCCCATCTGAGCCGCACCAGACGATTTGCGCACGCCAAAGCACTCCGCAACCGCCACGACCGGATACTCCAGGCCCTTGGATGCATGCACGGTCATGATGCGCACCGCGCCGTCGCCCTCCTCGTTGAGGGCGCCTGGGGCTTCCTTGCCCGCCAAGAAGCGGTCGAAGGCCAGCGCGATGGAACGCGGCGAGTTACCGAACTCGGCCTCAGCCTCAGCCACGGCATCGAGCGCCTTGAGCACATTGGCGGCGATGGCCTTGCCCTCGGGACCACGCTGTGCCAGACGCACAAACCAACCGGAAGCGTTGACCACGTCGCGCGCGATGGCGGCGAACGAATCGCGACCCACACGACGAAGCGCATACCGCAGCACCTCGCGGGCGCGCGTCACGAGCGGCAAGTCTTGCAAACCCGGCACGTCGAAATCGCTCATGATGCCCGCGTCGATATTCCGGCGCGAGGTCTCCCCCGTATCGCTATCGAGCTTGGTCGCCAGCGCCAGGAACTCCTGGGCGCCGAGCGCAAACATCGGCGAGGCGAGCAGCGGCATAAGGCCCTGCGCCGGATCGGCCGGGTTGGCGAGCGCGCAGACTAGGGCGCGCACCGTCTGCACCTCGGCTGCCTGCGCAAAGACCGAGCCGCCTGCGATCACGCAGTCGAGCCCTTGGTCGCGGAATGCCTGCGCATAGACGTCGGCGTTGGTCATGCGGCCCAGCAGCAGCACCATGCCGCCCTGGGGCTGGCCGGCATCGGCAAGCGCGCGGAAGCGTTCGGCGATCGCACGGGCCTTGGCCTGCGTGCGCTCCTGCGTACTGCCGCCGGCAACAAAGAGGGCCTGGCGACGCGAGGCGCCCGCCACCAGCGTGTCCTTGCGGCCGTCGCTCGCCTCAAGATCCAAAAAACCCTGCATCAGGCCGCCGTCATCGCCGTCGAAGACGCGTGCCACGTAACGCAGCACCTCGTCATGGCTGCGGAAGTTGCACACAAGTTTAACGAGCTCGCCAGCAGGGGCGTCGGCCACGGCAGTCGCCTCGGACGCCGTCGTCGATCCCACCTTGCGCTCCTGGCGGCGGAAGACCTCGACCTCGGCACCACGGAAGCGATAGATCGACTGCTGCGCATCGCCCACGGTACACAGTGCACGCTCCCCCGCGCCGGTCAGGTAACGTATCAGGTCGACCTGCATCTGGTCGGTATCCTGGAACTCGTCAATCATGATATGCTTGTAGAAGTTTCCCGTTTTCTCGAACAGGAAAGAGGTGTCATTCCCAGCAATCAGCATGTTGAGCAAACGGGT
>URTP01000218.1 GCA_900550835.1 uncultured Collinsella sp.
AGAGGTAGTAGAAGCCGTCGAAAAGGCTCTTGAAGCCAAAGGCTTGCTGCCAGTCCGCCATTCCTGCGCGCGCCATGCCCGCGCGGTTGTAATGGTTGAACCCGGCGGCGCTCGACATGCCCGAGCCGATGCCGACGATGATGGCGTCGGCATCGTCGATAAGGCTTCGAAGCCTACGCGCTTCTCTTTCTAGGGGTGGCATCGGGCGATCTCCTCGAAAGCCGGGGCCATATCGCCGTCAACGAGAATCGTCTCGCACGAAGCGTCGGGCGCCATGGCCTGGCCGTAGTTGAACACGATGTAGGTGGCGTGCTCGCAGGCGTTCGCGATCTGGGCGAGCATGCGCTTTATGACGCCGTTGTGCAGTCCCACGCCAAGTTCGAGGATGGCGACCCTGCCGTTGCGATGGGCTTGCACAAGACGCGCGAGCTCGTCGAGCTGGGTCATGGCGAGGGTGTCTGGATGGGCGAGGCGCCGCTCGTCAACCGACGTGCGCGTGCTCCCCTCAGTCTCGAGCACGCGCTTCTCGTCGAACCCGGCGCGCGCGAAGTGCCCGTCGATGTTGCATGTGACCACGAAGGTGTCGGCGTGCTCCGTAAGACGCCGCAGCCCGTTCATGAGCGAGCCGGGCTCATATTCGAGATACTCCTTTTGATGGAACCGCTCGGCCCATCGGCGTCGCACGCTGGCATCCGGGGAAGCGAGCCCCTGCAGTATGCAGCCGATGCCGTCTGCCTGGGCGAGGTCCCCGTACGCCTCTTGGAAATGAGCATCGGCGCAGAAGAGGTTGAGCCCCTCTGCCATGTCCAGCCCGTTGCTGGCGCCGATGATGACAAGATCCGCCTCGGAAAGCGTCGTGCCTATGCGAACTGCTTTCACCGTTTCCATGTGCTACCTCCCCAGCGTCTTGCGCACGTCGGCGAGCACGTCGGCGATGTCGGCGCGAACGGCGAGCCCCCGATCCTCGATCGCGCGGGGGAGAAACTGCGTCCTGTTGTTCACGGCGATGTAGCTAGCCTGCGACAACTGCGCCGTGAGGGCCCAGAACGGCTCCTGGATAAACGCGGGCGTCATGCGGCCCACGCCCAGCTCGAGGAAAAGGATCCTCTGCCGCGCGTGCGCGTCGAGCCAGTCGGACACCTTGTGGTACTGCTCCTCGTAGAGCTCGCCCTGCAGGAAGTTGCCGTAGCCGCGAACCCAGGGGAACGCCTCTGCCCCGCAGTGCGGGCAGCGCGGCACGAGCTCTGTCGGAACCTCAAGGCCGTCTCCCATGGCCTCTACCATGTTGGAGATCGGCTCGACCGCGTTCCACACCGCGTCGGTGCAACAGCGGGAGCACTGAAAGAAGCGGTGGTCGCCTTGGATCTCTGCCACCTTCTCCCAGGGGTAGAGCTTCACAAACTGCGTGTCCTGGTTGGTGGTGAGCACGAAGAAATCCTTCTCGGCGAGAATGGCGTCGAGGTCCTTGTAGGGCTTGCGCAGCGGGGCGTTGAGCGTGGTGTCGAGGAAGGTGGCGAGGTATCCCCAGCGCGCCTCGGCGGTGGGCCAGCGGTAGAACGACCCCTCGAAAGCGCCCTTGAAACCGTAGCGCTCGGCGAATTTGCCGAAATGCCTGCGATAGGTTGCGTTGTCCTCGTAATAGAAGTCGCCGCCGCCCGCCGCGGAGAGCCCAGAGGCCCCGCCCACCAGCACGCAATCGGCTTCCTCGATCATGCGGGCGAAGTCCCTGATTTGCTGGTCGTAGGGCTCGGGCTCGCGGTCACTCAGCTCATAGGGCGTGCCGCCGCTGCGGTAGGCGGCCTGAAGGGAAAACGATTGGTTGGTGAGCTCGATAACGAGCTGCTCGTACAGGGTCACTGGATACCTTCTTTCAGCTATTATAAACAGGTGTCTATAAAAAGTATCCATGTCGATTTGCTTAAGAGCAATGAACAGCTTCGGCCTGCTGTCGATAAACGAGCGTTTGCCGGGCATTGTCGAGCGTTGCAATTGGAGGGGTAATGGAAGCGGGGAAGATCGATCGTCGCCGACGCTATACACTCTCGGTCATACGGGAGGCGTTCTTCGCGCTGCTGGCCGAGGTCGGCTTCGCGA
>URTP01000219.1 GCA_900550835.1 uncultured Collinsella sp.
CCCGCCTCCACGCTGGCACGGGTGACGTCGACCAGGCGCTGGCGCTCGGCCGAGACCTCGCCGATGCAGAACATGCGGCTCGAATCACTAAAGTAACCGTCCAAGATCGTGGAGCAGTCCACGTTGATGATGTCGCCCTCGTGCAGCACGTCCGTATCGCAGGGGATACCGTGGCAGACCACATCATTGATCGAGGTGCACACGCTCTTGGGGTAGCCCTCGTAGTTGAGGTCGGCCGGCGTGCCACCGTGCTCGACGGTGTAGTCGTAGATCATCTGGTCGATCTGGTTGGTGGTCATGCCTGCGGCGATATGCTCGCCCACATAATCGAGCACGCCCACGTTGATGGCTGCCGAGCGCTTGATGCCCTCGATATCGGCGGGAGTCTTGTAGAGCGTGCGGGGCAGAACCTCCCAGCCTTCTTCCCACAAGCGCTCGAGGCGCTCATCAAAGGCGCTATGGCATTTCTTGTATTTCTTGCCGCTGCCGCACCAGCAAGCGTCGTTGCGGCCGGGCACGGGTCCTTTGTCATACATGGCTAACTTCCTTTCATTCGCAGCTAGTATAGCCCACCCGCAGCCCCGTCCCAAAAAGACTGCCCTGGGCGGCTGTGCGGTTCCGCTAGTAGCTCACCTGGCAGGGAATGCCGAGGGCTTGGACGCGCGCGGCAATGGCGTCGAGCACCTCGGGCGCCGCTTTAGCAAGGCCGGCGACCGGTGTCTCGCGCGCCACCGTGTAGATGGTCGCTTCTTGCGGGCGAATGCGCTCAAGCGCCGCGAGCCAGGGGGCAACGTACTCCTCGCCGGTGTTGTCGATGAGCTTGCCCTGATACTCGCCGGTCAAAAAGATCGTCTGGATAATAACGTGACCGTCAAAGCTTGCGAACGTCTCGATCTGGTGCTCGACGTCGTAGGGGCCAACGGGCTGGTCGAGCAGCTGGATAAACGCCGGGTCGACCGTATCGAGCTTAAGAATGTTGTCGTCGACCATCATGAGCGCATCGTGTACCTGGGGACGGTCGGCGCGCGTGCCGTTGGAGAGCACAGCAATCTTGGTGTTTGGGGCAAGTTCGTCGCGCAGTGCGACGGCACCGGCGATGGCCTGCGGAAACTCCGGCGCGGCGGTGGGCTCGCCGTTGCCTGCAAAGGTGATCACATCGGGGAGGTCGCCCTCGGCTGCCATCTCGCGCAGCTTTGCCTCGAGCGTGTCGAGCACCACGGCAGCCGTGTTATACGGCTCGTGGCAGGGGCGCTCGGCGTTGAGGCCGTTTTCGCAGTAAATGCAGTCGAACGTGCAGATTTTGCCGCCGGCCGGCATCATGTTGACGCCGAGCGAGAGACCAAGGCGGCGGCTGCGCACCGGTCCAAAGATGGGGCTGGCATTCAAAAACGTAGACATAGACATATGCTCCTCAAGACAATTGTGCCTAAGCATAGCATCGGCTCCGAAGCAAGGTGCGGGCTCTTGCTTTACAAGTTTCGTTTTTGCACGTCGCTCATTATGCCGTGCCATGAAAAGCCTCAGGTCGGGTACAGTTAATCTGTTAACAAAGCGTAAAGCAATGCGGGTCTATCCAACCGTACTGACGGGCAACTGGGTGGGCATTGACGATGGGAACACAGTATGGATTTTACGGTTGAGAATGCGGGCACCACGATCGCCTGTCGCGAGTATGCCGGCCCGGTTGTATCGTCCGATACGCCCGCCTTGGTGTGCGTGCACGGCGCCTGCGTCGATGGCACATTTTTTGACGGCATCGCCCGCGAGCTCGCCTGTGACTACCGCGTCATTGCCTACGACCGCCGCGGTTGCGGCGAGAGCAGCGACGCCGCGGACGGGCGCTACGACCTCGCCGCCCAGGCTGCCGACCTGCAGGCCGTTATCGAGCATATTGGCGCTCCGGCAAACGTGCTCGCGCACAGTGCCGGTACGCTGGTGACGCTGGAGCTCCTCCGTGCAAACCCTGCCATAATCTCGCGTGCGATTCTGCATGAACCCGCCGTGACAAACGAGGGTGCCGGCCTGGGCGCGGCTCCGGTTTTACTCGAGATGATTGCTGCGGGAAAGGTCTCGAGGGCATTAAGG
>URTP01000220.1 GCA_900550835.1 uncultured Collinsella sp.
CCCATGCTGCCCCCAGGCCAGCCGGGCCGGAACCAACCACGGCGACCGAGGGCGCGTCCTCCCCTGCCGGCTCAAAGCGACGTGGGCCGCCGTTGGCCCACTCATGGTCGCTGATCGCACGCTCGTTATCGTGAATCGTCGTGGGTTGGCCGTCGACCGAGCCCAGGTTGCACGCGGCCTCGCACAGTGCCGGGCACACGCGGCTCGTGAACTCAGGCATGGGCGAGGTGAGCGACAGGCGCTCGGCAGCCTCCACCCAGCGGCCGCGGTACACCAGCTCGTTCCACTCGGGAATCAAGTTGTGCAGCGGGCAGCCGCTCGGACGTGCCTTGCCAAAGCTCGCGCCCATCTGGCAAAACGCCACGCCGCACATCATGCAGCGGCTCGCCTGGGCGCGACGTGCGTCGTCATCGAGCTCCACATACAGGGGATCAAAATCATGACTGCGCTCCTCCACGGGACGCAGCTCGTGGGTCACGCGATCGATATCAAGAAAAGCACCGGGCTTATCCATGGCACTTACGCCTCCTTCTTGGTCGAAGCAACAGGGCTGGCAGCCACGGACGCAGCACCCGCAGCACCGCCCGCAATATCGAAGCGAGCGACATCCGCGGCGCTCGCGCGACCGGTCACAATGTCAAACGCCAGCTCCTCTGCCTGCGCATGCGTCTTACCGGCAGCCTCGCTCGCAGCGACAATCGCCAGCACACGCTCGTACTCGGTCGGAATGACCTTCACAAAGTGCTTGCTCATCGTCTCAAAGCTGTAGAGCAGCTTGATGCCGCGCGGGCTCTGCGTCGCGTCCACGTGCTCCTGGATGAGCTCGCGAATCTGCGCCAGCTCGCCGGCAGTCGGGGCCTTGAGCTCAACGCTCTCGTGGTTCACGCGGGCATCGAGCGTGCCGTACTGGTCAAAAACATAAGCCACGCCACCCGTCATGCCGGCAGCGAAGTTCTGCCCGACCTCGCCCAGGATGAGCGCCAGGCCACCCGTCATGTACTCGCAACCGTGGTTGCCGCAACCCTCGACCACCACGGTGGCACCGGAGTTGCGTACGCCAAAGCGCTGGCCGGCCAGGCCGTTGATGAAGCCACGGCCGCTCGTGGCGCCAAAGAACGCAACGTTGCCCACGATGATGTTTTCGTCGAACTTATAGGTCGCATGCGGGTTGGGGCGCACCGACACCTCGCCGCCCGAAAGGCCCTTGCCAAAGTAGTCGTTGGCGTCGCCGCACACGTTGAGCGTAATGCCGCGCGGCAGGAAGGCGCCAAAGCTCTGACCGGCCGAGCCATCGCAATCGATGGTGATGGAGCCGGCGGGCAGGCCCTCGGGATGCGCCTTGGTCACCGCGTTGCCCAAGATGGTGCCCACGCAGCGGTTGACGTTGGCGATATCGGCGCGGAAGCGAATCGGGCGCAGTTGCGCGCGAGCGTCGGCCGTGTAGGGCACAAACAGCGTGGAGTCGAGCGTCTTGTCGAGCTCGCTGTCCGCAGCCATCTGGGGCAGGAAGTGACGGCCGTCGGCACCCGGGATGTGGGCACCAAACTCACAGGTCGCACCTGCCAGCACGGGCGACAGATCCAGCAGGTTAGCCTTGCGGTTGCCCGGGACCTCGATCTGGCGCAAGCACTCGGGATGGCCGACCATCTCGTCGACGGTGCGGAAGCCCAGGCTCGCCATGACCTCGCGCAGCTGCTCGGCAACAAAGAGCATAAAGTGCTCGACATGCTCGGGCTTGCCGCGGAAGCCGCGACGCAGGCGACAGTTTTGCGTCGCGATGCCGGCGGGGCAGGTATCCTGCTGGCAGTCGCGCTGCATGAAGCAGCCCATCGAGATGAGCGGCATGGTCGCAAAGCCAAACTCCTCGGCGCCCAGCAGGCAGGCGACGGCAACATCGGTGCCGTCCATGAGCTTGCCGTCGGCCTCGAGCACCACGCGTGAGCGCAGGCCGTTTTGCAGCAGCGTCTGCTGGGCCTCGGCAAGGCCAAGTTCCAACGGCAGTCCCGCATGCCAGATAGAGTCGCGCGCAGCGGCACCCGAGCCGCCGTTGTGGCCA
>URTP01000221.1 GCA_900550835.1 uncultured Collinsella sp.
GAAAGCGCCGCCGCCATGGTGCCGGAGCCGTAGGTCACATCGAGCTTTGGCAGGGCCTCCCCCGCACGGGAAGCTGCAACAAGATCGTCCTCGAACCCCTCCGGGATAAAGAACACGCAATCGGCGCTGCCCTTGGCGCTGTTGCTCTTGGAGAGCGCGTCCGCAAGGTCGTACGTGTCCTCGCCGACGCCCGTGACCAGGTCAAAGCGCGAACCTAGGTGCTTGGTAAGCGCCCGCGAAAGATCGCTGTCGTCGCGGTCGACCACGATCACGTTGGTGTCGTAGGGCTCGTACTCGGTGAGCTGCGACGAATTCCAGCTGACAGAGGCCGCAATAAACACGCCCATGAGTGAAATGAACACCGTATAGATGAGCAGGTAGAACGGGTGCGCAAGCGCCATGCGAAGCGCGGTCTTAAAGGTGCTCATAGCGGCTCCTTCCAAAGATCAGCGTAGCGACGGAGACAAACACCAGGGTCATGAGGACAAGCGCGCCGGCGCGAACGACAAAGGGCCCCAGGTCCTCAAAGAAATACAGGCGGTTGAACATGTCGCAGATGAGCTTGACGGGATTGAGCCAGCACTCGGCCGGGAAGGCGCGGGCGACGTCGTCGGCAAGCGCCATCGCCGGCTCGCCGTAGAGGCCGGCGAACAGGGCGCACGTGGTGGCAAAGCCCGTGAGGATGCCCGACTTGGACGCCTTGCCACCCTTAACGGGAAGCGTGCCCACAAAGAGCCCCAGGCCCGTGGCAGCAAGCGCGGATACAGCACCGCCCAGCAGGCACAGCCCATCGCGCCCGCCAAAGTCGACGCCAACGACTAGGCGCACATAGCCAATCGCGACCGCCATCGAGGCAAAGGAAACCAGCCACGAGCCGACAATGATGCCGGCTAGCGACGCCGTCTTGGAAAGGCCACCCACGCAGCGGCGCGCGCCAAGGCCCGACAGATTGGGCTGCAGGTCGACGACGCTCAAGGCGGCAAACTCGGCAGACATCATCGCGACCAGACCAAAGAGCGCGTAGTAGTAAATGGTCGTGCCGTCGGGCGTGGTGCGCGTCAGGCTCACACGACGGGTGCCGCCCTCGAGCGACAGGGCGCGCGCAACCGCCTCCGGATCGGCGAGCGCCGCCGGGTCATCTTGAGCAATCTGGGCCATGAGCTCGGCGTTTTGCGTATACGAGCTTGCCACCGTCTCCAAAATGCTGCGGTCGGTGAGCACCGATGAGGCACGCGAGCTGTCGTAGCTCGATAGCAGCGTGAGCTTGGGTGCGCCTTCGGCGTCAACCGTATAGATGCCCGCGACCTCGCCGGCCTTGAGCGCTTTGCGCGCGGCAGCCAAGTCTTCGTACTCGCTCACATCGAGCAGCTGATCGTCGCTTGCCTTGGCAAGCGACGCTGCCACGTCCTTAAAGGTCGAGGCATCCCAGGCCTCGTCCGCCACGACGGCAACCGGCACCGGGTCGACCGTGCCGTCGGAGCTGAGATTCGCAAACATAAACATGAACATCGTGGAAAGCGCGATGGGAAAGACCGCGCCCCAGACCCATGTGCTCGGCCGACGCAGCAGCGTCTTGACCGTGATAATGATGGTGTTGAACATGGCTGCCCCCTAGTCGCGCAGCTCGCGGCCGGTGATCTCGAGGAACACGTCGTTGAGGGTGGGCGGGCGACTGGTCAGGTGGCCGATGTTGGCGCCGGAGCGTTTCACCGCGTCGAGCACGTCGGTCAGGTTGTGTTCGCCGCGACGGCATCGCACGTCGAGTTCCTTGCCGTCGTGGGTGGCTTCGATCACGCACGGCAGCGCACGGACCTCGGCCATCGCCGAATCCGCCAGATCGAGCGTTTCGATGGTGATGCGCTCGCCCGTGTCGATCATGTTCTTGAGCTCGTCGGCGGTTCCGAGCGCCAGGTGCCGGCCGTGGTCCATGATGAGGATGCGGTCGCAGATCTGTTCGACCTCCTCCATGTAGTGGCTGGTGTAGATCACCGTGGCGCCGGCCTGGTT
>URTP01000222.1 GCA_900550835.1 uncultured Collinsella sp.
GCCCAGGTAGGTGTCCGAGCCGGTGGCAACGACAAGTGCTATAGCGGTGCCGTTTTGCACGGAGGTGCCGGTAAAGACGATGTTTTTGCAGGCAGAGAGCGGCAGCGCGGAGCTGCCGGCACCCTCGGCGACGGTGATGGCAGCGGTCTTTTCGACGGCCTCGCTCTCGCCGGTGAGTG
The DNA here is from genome assembly GCA_900550835.1 of uncultured Collinsella sp. Lineage (GTDB taxonomy): Bacteria > Actinomycetota > Coriobacteriia > Coriobacteriales > Coriobacteriaceae > Collinsella. The sequence goes on from URTP01000222.1 coordinate 180, forward strand.
CGGACTCGATCACAAACAGGTCGCGCGCGGTGATGATGCGGGCATCGGCCGGCACCATATCGCCGGCAGAGAGACGGATTACATCGCCGGGGACGAGATCGTCAAAGGGGATCTCGATACGCTCGCCGTCGCGCAGGGCACAGCAGGTGTTGGAGACCAGGTCCTTGAGGGCCTCGGCCGCATTGCCGCTGCGAGCCTCCTGGATAAACTTCATGCTGCCCGATACCAGCAGCATGATGCCGATGACGATGACCGTGGAGGGATCGCGCTGGGGCTCGGGTACGGCGAGCACGTCGATGTAGAGCGAGACCAGCGCGAGCGCGGCGAGGATGCCGGCGAAGGGATCGATGAACGCGTCGGCGATGCGGCGGGCGAGCGTCTTGGTCGGCGCCTCGATGGTGTTGGGGCCGGCGGCGTCCAGGCGCTCGGCGGCGTGCTCGGCAGTGAGTCCGTCGGCCGTGGCGTCAAGCAGCACGAGGGCGTCCTCGGCGCTATGGGTGGCGGCGAATATGGTGTTCTTGGACAGGCCGGTGTGAGCGGCGGGGCGCGCCGTGCGGCGGCGCTTGGAGATGACTTCGAGTACCGTGGCGGTTTTGAGCATCAGCATAGGGTCCTCCTTGTTAAAGGGAGTTAGCGTACGTGTCGTATGTGCTTTAAAAACCTAGATGTCGCTCACGTCATGCTCTCGAACCACCACAAAGGGGACAGGCACCTTTGTGGTGGTTTTGACGATCGATTCGTGGCGCTTATGCGTGTGCGGAATCCTCGCGGCGTGCCGAGGGCGACATGCAGGTTTTTCGACTATGGCTGCCTTCCATGGCACACCTCCTTAAGGCCGGGCGCGGCGCGCTTCGGGTGTCTCGCACCCGTTTTAATCCGCCCGTATTCTTGATGAGGGGGTTTGCCGTGTCAACCTCATTGTTCGGAAAACCATTGTCCCTGACAAAGCCTTTACAGAATGACGTGGCCTCAAAGCGCGCCCACATCGACGCCTCGCCTGCGCTAAACTGAAGAGCACGTACGCGATTACGAGAGGAGCCCGCATGGAGGCTTACAAGCAAGAGTTCATCAAGTTTATGGTCGAGTCCGACGTTCTTAAGTTCGGCAGCTTTACGCTCAAGAGCGGCCGTCAGTCCCCGTTCTTTATGAACGCCGGCGCTTACGTGACGGGCTACCAGCTCAAGAAGCTGGGCGAGTATTACGCCCAGGCTATCCACGATAACTTTGGCGACGACTTTGATGTCCTGTTTGGGCCGGCCTACAAGGGCATTCCCCTGGCCGTCGTGACCGCCATTGCCTACCACGAGCTGTACGGCAAGGAGGTCAAGTACTGCTGCGACCGCAAGGAGGCCAAGGACCACGGCGCCGACAAGGGCAACCTGCTGGGCTATGAGCCCCAGGACGGCGACCGCGTGGTCATGGTCGAGGACGTCACCACCAGCGGCAAGTCCATCGATGAGACCTATCCCAAGGTCAAGGCTGCTGCCGATGTCGAGATCAAGGGCCTCATCGTGTCCCTCAACCGCATGGAGGTCGGCAAGGGTGGCGTGACCACCGCGCAGAAGGAGATCGAGGCCAAGTACGGTTTCCCCGTCGCGAGCATCGTCTCCATGGCCGAGGTCGTCGAGACCCTCTACAACCACGAGATCGACGGCAAAGTCGTCATCGACGACGAGCTCAAGACCGCTATCGACGCCTACTACGAGCAGTACGGAGCTCGGGAGTAGTTACGCGGGTTTACCAACCCGCGTAACGGCTCGACGCTGCAAACCCGCCAGAGCGGCAATCTGCCTTTCAACTTCGGCGGCATGACCAGAAGGTCAAT